>JBNMOP010000138.1:0-6842 GCA_051275005.1 Gammaproteobacteria bacterium
AATGCGTGGGAATTGATGGATTTTACGAGCGAATCAGAATTACCCATATCTTTTATGCAACCTGTTACAATAATATAATAATTATAAAGTTATCTGTTTTGTGCTAATTTTAACAAGGAAGATTTTATTTCATAATCATTGATATTTTCTGCAACCTTTTCAAGATGTTCTGCTGTTGATGAAGATATTAATATACGATTTTCAGAATCTGTAACAATACACAGGGATGGATTAATCTTTACGCGTATTGTAGTCACTTTTTGGAAATTGGTGAATTGATTAACAATTTTAATTATTTCAGTAGCTGAAAATCTAAGTTTAGCGGCCCAGATTGGGCTGTCAGTATAGAGCAATAACGTATCAGAATTTACGTCAGAAAGATGTATATGATTTGATAATGGTTCGCCTAATGTGTCACAAATTATTTTTTGAAGCTTGATTATCTCCAGAGAATGGGAATATAAATTACCAAGTGTATTCTTTCTACGAAGAAAAGTGTTTATATTACATAAAAAGGCATGTGGCATATGAAGCAGTTTATAAGTTTTTAAAATAAAATAAATCAATAATGAATATTATTTTAATCTCAAATTCCAGAAACCGTAGTTTCAAAATTGTTTTGAAGCCATTTACTGTGTATTTGCTTATGGGCATTATTCTGGTGTCTGGAGGTCTTTTCTATTATTCAGGCTATAACCTCGCTCAATCCAGATCGGTATCTATACTTAAAAATGCACAAATAAAAACCACTTCAATTTGGGAAGATGAGATTAATCAACAAGGTAATGCCCTGGATAACCTTAAAATAAATACCGAAAAATCTCTCGATGCTATGGCGGGAAGGTTAAGTATTCTGCAGGGTTATATAATGAGAATTGACGCATTAGGGTCTCGGTTGGCTTCTATGGCAAATCTTGAAGATATGGAATTTGGTGTAGAGAATCCACCTGGACTAGGTGGTCCCATACAAGATTCAGGTGAATCTCAACTTCAAATATCTGAGCTGTTAAGTGCATTTGATCAAATGGAATATTTATTGAAGGATAGAACTGAAAAACTTACTGCTATGGAATCCATGTTAATTAATCGTAATCTACAGGAACAAACTTCACCAGGTGGAAAACCAGCCCTGGGTGGATATTTATCGTCATTATTTGGGTATAGAACTGATCCTATGTCTGGAAAAAAAGAATTTCATGAAGGTCTGGATTTTGCTGGTAAGCTGGGTACCCCGGTTGTAGCAGTTGCCGCCGGTATAGTTACATGGTCTGGAATTCGATACGGATACGGAAATATGATTGAAGTAAACCACGGAAATGGCTATATAACTCGATATGCACATAATAATAAAAACCTGGTTTCAGTTGGTGAAAAGGTAGAAAGGACTGAGGTTATTGCAACGATGGGCAACACAGGTCGAAGTACTGGAACACATGTACATTTTGAAGTTATATATAATGGCAGGCACGTTGATCCAAAAAAATACCTTTCTGCAAAATAAATTTATCGTTTGTTCGTATGTTCTTTTATTTTGTTATTAATAGTTTCAAAATGAAAATTATCTATCAAGTAATATTTAAGAGCTATCTGTAATAATTCATTGACTCCTGATTAATAATATTTCTTCATAAATATCTTTTAGTTTGCAAAGTCATACCAATATTTATCTGATTTACAAAATTCTATTTATATGATTAGAAAATTATTTACTAAAGTATTCGGCAGTAGGAATGATCGAGAAATACGTCAATTTCAGAAGTCTGTTGTTATTATTAATTCATTTGAAGAAAAACTGAGCAGATTATCAGATTTAGAATTAAAGAATAAGACTGTCGAATTGAAAGATAGGTATGCCAAAGGCGCCTCCTTGGATGATTTATTGCCTGAGGCATTTGCTGCTGTGAGAGAAGCAAGTAAAAGGGCTCTTGGTATGCGTCATTTTGACGTGCAAATGGTTGGTGGAATTGTTCTGCATGGTGGAAGGATTTCTGAAATGCGGACAGGTGAAGGAAAAACATTAGTTGCAACTCTCCCAGCGTTTCTAAATTCACTTTCAGGCCAGGGTGTTCATATAATAACAGTAAATGACTATTTAGCTAAACGCGATGCAGAATGGATGGGTAAAATCTATTCATTTTTAGGCTTGATTACAGGTGTAATTGTTTCTGGTTTGTCGAGAGATGAAAGACGTTTGGCATATGCCGCTGATATTACCTACGGTACTAATAATGAATTTGGATTCGATTATCTACGGGATAATATGGCTTTTCGTAATGAAGACAGAGTTCAAGGAAATTTAAATTATGCTGTAATAGATGAAGTTGACTCAATTTTAATTGACGAGGCACGAACACCATTAATAATCTCAGGTATTGTAGATGATAGATCAGAATTATACTCAGTAATAAACAAGATAATACCAGCGTTAAAAAAATCCGAATCAGAAGATGACGTGGGTGATTATACGGTTGATGAAAAGACAAAACAGACTTACTTGACAGAGATTGGTCATGAGAATTTAGAAAAAATATTATTGCAAAAAGAAATAATTAAAGAAGGTCAAAGTCTTTATGATCCTGTAAATATCCCGGTTTTACATCATTTGAACGCAGCATTACGTGCCTCCTCACTTTTTCATAAAGATGTTGATTATATCGTTAAGGATAATGAAATTATTATCGTTGACGAATTTACTGGACGTACAATGCCAGGGAGAAGATGGTCAGATGGGTTGCATCAAGCAATTGAAGCCAAAGAAGATGTAACGATTCAAAATGAAAATCAAACTCTGGCAACAATTACATATCAGAACTATTTTCGACTCTACAATAAACTCGCAGGTATGACGGGTACAGCAGATACAGAAGCTTTTGAGTTTCAACAAATTTATGGTTTAGAAGTACTTGTTGTTCCAACGCATATGAATATGATTCGAAATGATCAGGCGGATGTAATATTTCTATCTGCGAAAGAAAAATATTTGGCTATTGTTGAAGATATCGTCGACTGCGTAGAAAGAAATCAACCTGTATTAGTTGGAACGACTTCGATTGAAGTATCTGAATATCTTTCAAGTATCCTGAAGGCAGATAAAGTTAAACACCAGGTTCTTAATGCCAAACATCATGAAAATGAAGCAGAGATAATAATGCAGGCAGGCATGCCTGGAAAAGTAACTATAGCAACTAATATGGCAGGAAGAGGAACTGATATTGTTCTGGGCGGAAATTACGAGGCACAAATAAAATTATATGAGAATCCAGATGAGGAATTTATCTCTAAAGAAAAATCAAATTGGCAGCTTTTACATAATAAAGTTATAGAAGCCGGAGGTTTAAGAGTAATCGGTACTGAAAGGCATGAATCTAGACGTATTGATAACCAATTGCGTGGTAGATCAGGCAGGCAAGGTGATCCAGGTTCAAGTCGTTTTTATCTTTCATTGGAAGATAATTTGATGAGAATCTTTGCATCTGAAAGGGTGGCTGCAATAATGCAGAAATTAGGAATGAAAGATGGTGAGGCAATTGAATCAAATCTCGTAAGTAAAGCTATTGAAAACGCACAAAGGAAAGTTGAAGCCCATAATTTTGATATTAGAAAGCATTTGCTTGAATACGATGATGTAGCAAATGATCAACGAAAAGTTATCTATGAATGGCGTAATGAACTGCTGGAAGTTGATGATATTTCTGAAGATATAAAGACTATGCGGTCGGATGTTGTTAATGAATTACTTAATTCTTATATCCCTCCATCAAGTTTTGATGAAACATGGAATGTAAAAGGACTTAGTGATGCTATTGAGCATGAGTTTGCTATAAAACTTGATATTCAAGTCTGGTTAGACGCAGACAACAGTCTTCATGAAGAAACTTTAAAGCTTAAAATAATAGAGGAGATAGAATTATTTATATCCGAAAAGGAGAAATCAATACCGTCAGATTTGATACGTCGAATAGAAAAAGATTTTATGTTGGATGTTTTAGATCGACATTGGAAGGAACATTTGGTGGCAATGGATCATTTGCGGCAAGGTATAGGACTGCGTAGTTATGCGGCTAAAAATCCGAAACAGGAGTATAAACGTGAAGCTTTTTCAATGTTTTCTGAAATGCTGGACAATTTGAAAAAGGATGTAATAGGAATATTATCAAAGGTTCATGTACGTTCAGAGGAGGATATGAAGCCAGTTGAAAAACAACTCCCTGATGTAAAAATGCAATTTAACCACCCAAATGCACCAAATGCACTTTCAAATGAAAATCATGAGGAAGAACAAGAAATTAATACACCATTTGTAAGGCAAGATAAAAAAGTAGGTAGAAATGAGCCTTGTCCATGTGGTTCAGGAAAAAAATATAAACAATGTCACGGTAGGTTATCCTGACAAACGTTTTATCAATAGTTAATTAGATTATGGCTGTTGAAGTAGAACCTGCAGTAAACTTGTTACCGGTTGCTGGTATATCGCTGTCAACAACTTGTGCAGGTATATATCCAATATCTCGTAACGATATTGTACTAATAAAGACCTCATTAAATTCTACTGTAAGTGCAGTATTCACAAAAAATAATTTTGCTGCCGCTCCTGTAAGGATTTCACAATTACATTTACTGTCAGATTTGAAACAAAGGTTTTGTTTGATAAACTCAGGCAATGCAAACGCAGGTATGGGAGAGAAAGGTATCCTTGATGCAATACAAACCTGTTCTAGACTTTCAGAGCTTACAGATAATCCAATAGAATCTGTATTGCCATTTTCAACAGGTGTTATTGGTGTAGAACTTCCAGTTAATAAAATAAATGATTCAATACCTGAATTGTTGAAATCGCTGGATGAAGAAAATTGGGAGTTGTGTGCCTCTGCTATATTAACAACTGATACAGTAACAAAAGGTATTTCTAAACAAGTTAAGCTGGATGATAAAACTATAACTATTACAGGAATTGCAAAGGGATCAGGGATGATTAGACCTGATATGGCAACTATGCTAGCTTTTATCGGTACAGATGCAGCAATTAATAAAGAATTGTTAGATAATATTTTAAATGATGTTGTTAATACATCATTTAATAGAATATGTGTCGATGGTGATATGTCGACTAACGATGCATGTGTAGTAATTGCAACGGGAAAATCAAAAAAAAGTGTATTAAATAATATTGCTGATAAGAATTATAACAAATTTAAAAAAGCTCTATCATCTGTCTGTGAATTTTTGGCCAAGTCAATAGTACGCGATGGAGAAGGAGCAACAAAATTTGTATCAATTAATGTTAAAGGTGGTAGAACAAGTATTGAGTGTCAACAAGTTGCCTATTCAATAGCACAATCACCTTTAGTAAAAACTGCATTATTTGCTTCTGATCCAAACTGGGGAAGAATTCTAGCCGCAATTGGTTATTCCGGATTAAAGGATATGGATATATCATTAATAAATATTTATATAAATAAATGTTGCATTGTTAGAAATGGATCCAGAGCAAAAGAATATACTGAGCAATCAGGTGCTAAGGAGATGTTAAAAGATGATATTAATTTGATTATTGAATTGAAAAGAGGAAATTATCAGGAAACAATTTGGAGCTGTGATTTATCTTATGAATATATTCGTATTAATGCTGAATACAGGTCATAGGAACAATTATTCTCCTCAGTCTTGACGCAAATAAATGTAACGATGATAGTGAACTCTAGAGAAACTATAGTTGTTGGAGTAATTTATAATGAGTATAGAGATAAAGTTTTATTATCAAGGCGTCCAAAAAATGTACACCAGGGTGGATTGTGGGAATTCCCGGGAGGGAAGTTGATATCTGGTGAGTCACAATTATCAACGCTAAAACGAGAACTTTTTGAAGAAATTAATATTTCATTTAACCATGGTCATCATTTAATATCCTATGACTACGATTATATTGATAAAAATATTAGACTATGTGTATGGATAATTTATATATGGGATGGCATTCCAAATGCCAATGAAGGACAGGTCTTGGAGTGGGTTGATATTGACGCCCTTAAAAGTGTGGAATTTCCCGTTGCTAACAATAGAATATTAAAATCACTGGCGAAGATTCCACTTTTTTAATTACACCTGATCAATAAAGTTATAATTATCAGTTTATTAAAAAATAGAAGAAATTCCACCAAGTGGTCTTAAGTTACTGCAATTTAAAAGTCTTTCAAGATCGCATGAACTACATAAAAATATAATTGAAAAGCTTATTGTCATTGTGATAGTTATATATGTAAATTTATCTACATTGGTACTTTAGATAACGCAATAAATTATGGGGCACATTGAACCTCCCCCAGTTTAACGGATACTTTTAATAAGCGACAATGTCGCGAACATTGAGGAGTATCCAACATGGTAAAACAACGTAAACCTTATAAGAAGTATAGCAGTGAATTTAAACGTGAAGCTGTCCGATTGATGAATGATTCGGGAAGGCCTGCCAGTGAAGTGGCCATGGAATTAGGCATACGTCGTAATCAATTATATAAATGGAAGACACAGCTCGATGTCAAAGGTGTGCAGGCCTTTACGGGCCGAGGTCGTCCCCGCAAGGATGCGCAGAGCGAGGTGTCACGATTAAAGCAGGAAAATGACCGGCTCCGGGAGGAGAACGAAATCCTAAAAAAAGCCGCGGTGTTCTTTGCGAAGGAACTGGGTTGAGATATACGTTTATCCAGACCCATTGCAAAGTGTAGTGGTCAACTTTTTCCGGACACTTTGTTAAGTGTTTTTTCATAATCCATCGGTGTCATGTAATCCAGCGTTGAATGCAATCGCTTTGAATTATAGTACACCGCCACATATTCCCGTACATC
>JBNMOP010000139.1:0-6703 GCA_051275005.1 Gammaproteobacteria bacterium
TCTCGATCTGATCGGAAATCACCATGCAGGTTCATTGTTTCATTAACCGTTTTTTGTAACTGGTTGTTTTTGATCGACTTTTTTATTTATTTTGTGGGGATACCTCAGACTCCGACCCTGTTAATTATTTAATGCTTTATGTTATGCGGGGCTGTTGAGATCCAGCTCTCCAGTTGAAAGTCCCCATTCACCACCAAAACTCTCTGTCTGGATCCCGGCTCTATTCAACATTGCGACGTGTAGGTTAGAGAAGGGTGTTCCTTCCTCATAAATAATATGACGTCCGCCCTTGAGAGTGCCACGGCCACCGCCAATTAGTGCCAATGGGACATTCCATTGACTATGGACATCTCCATCTCCCAAACCGGAACCATAGACCATCATGGCATTATCCAGCATTGATGATCCATCAATATCTTTGGTCGCTTTCATCTTCGCCAGGAATTCACCGAACAGTTTTGCTTGATAGACATTGATATCACCTGCTCTCCTTATTTTGTCGGCATTGCCACGATGGTGGGTAGTTGGGTGGTATGGATCCGTATGGCCAAGAACGGTGAATACAATTTCGCTAAATTCACGTGCAATCATGAAGGTGAATACACGAGTCATGTCGGTCTGAAAAGCTATCAACATTAAGTCGTACATTAATCTGACATGTTCTTCATACTCAGGGATCCCAATGGGACGTGCCATTTCCGACAGTTCCATATCGACTTTTGATTCTGCTTTTTGAACTCGAAACTCTACATCTCTTAGTGCGTCGGTAAAGTCGTCCAGCTTTGATTGATCAACCGCGCCAAGTTTCTTTTTCGTACGAGAGAAATCCTCTTTGATAAAGTCTAGTATGCTTTTCTGTTCGGCAAGTCGGGCTTTTCTCGCTTCTGGATTTGTGCCAGCATCACCAAACAATCGCTCAAATATGTCACGCGGACGGTGCACCATGGGCAACGGTGTGGTTGGGCCACTCCAGGAAATTGTGTTGGTGTATGCAGAACTATACCCGCCCAGAGATTGGCCTGCCAGCGAAGCAGCGTCTTCGATACAAAGTTGTAGGGATCCCAGAGGTGTTTCCTTTCCAAATTTTTTGGCTATTACTTGATCAACCGAAATACCGGCATTAATCTCACTAAGAGATTTGTTCGGTTTGACGGCAGTCAGAAACATTGTGCTACCACCCACATGCCCATTGACGCTTTCCGAATCACCGTTGTTCATATTACTCAGAACCAGAAGTTGATCTCTAAATGGTTCCCACTGTTTTAAAATGTCTGACATCTCATAATTTGAACCGGCAGTTGCAGGACGGAAACGGTCTCTAATAATTCCGTTCGGGGTGTAGACATAGCCAACGCGTAACGGCATTTGCATTTGTGATGTGGCTGCCATTGCCGGGATCATGGAATCCAACATTGGTAGAGCAACAGAAGCACCTACGCCTTTTAAAAATGTACGACGCGGTAGTGATTTCTTCAATATGATCATTAACACCCCCCCTCATTTGGTATGGTAATTTATTGATTATATCTAAACCTTTATATGAAAACTGTTAATCTTTATTATCGATAATTATAGCTAAAATTATGGGATTATCCTCGTTAGAGTAACAATTCGGATGAATTATATGAATAAGTCTTACTTTGACTGTGATTGCATTTTTCCTGGCTAACTATCAAGTCAGATAAACTGTCTTTATAATAAACCGTAGAAATGAACACTACTACAGAGGGAATAGACATTATGTACGATAATCACACCAGAAGGGCTTTTCTAAAAACACTGACAGCTTTGGGTTTAACAGGCGTTGTACCATCATCTGTCTATTCTCAAGGGGTAATGGACGCAGTTATTAAAAGAGCCATCCCAGGAACGAATGAATTGCTGCCAATAGTAGGATTTGGTTCTTCAGCGCCAGTAATGCAGATTATCAAGACCGGGCCTACGTTACTAACACAGCTGATTGAGACGATGATAAAGCATGGTGCCAGTGTAATTGATACTGCGCCCAGGCAATTGGATGTGGATCAGGCCTTCGGCAAGGTTCTATCGAATCCTAGTTTCGATAACAAGCTGTTTGTTACCAGCAAGATCGGTCTGAATCGTTTCATGACTGTACGGGAAGTTGATAAGCAGGGTGGCATCGGTCAGTACCAGCAGACCAGGAGGTTGTTTAATAGACATCCAGCGGATCTGGTTCAGGTCGAGAGTATGACTGATATTGATATTCACTGGCCGACCCTTCGTGATTTAAAAGATAAGGGAGATGCTCGCTATATCGGTATCACTTCATCAGCCAGTAGCGACCATGAAAGAATGGAAGCATTTATGAAAAGCGAACATCCGGATTTTATTCAGGTTAATTATTCTCTGGTAGAACCCGAGGCAGAAAACCGTGTCCTGCCTTTGGCGCGAGACATGGGTATCGCTGTATTGATTAATAGCCCATTTAATGGTGGTGAATTTTTCAGAATGGTCCGTGGACATGAATTACCAGACTGGGCAGCTGACTTTGATTCTACAACCTGGGCTCAGTTTAACCTGAAATACATACTGGGAGAAACTGTCATCAATTCAGTGTTGACTGAAACGACTAAAATCAAAAACCTGGAAGATAATCTACGCGGCGGTATGGGGATTATACCTGATGCGCAAACTCGTAAAAAAATGAAAGCGCATTTTGTTTCGCTCAATTAAATATATCGTAGTCAAGAGTTTGGAATTCTAAGATGAGGCTGGCTATATTTGCTTATTGAAAATAATGTAAATATGTTCTATCTAGTTTCCACGTTTTATTGTTTGAATGATTTAAATGGTTTGACTGGGAATGATTGGAAGGTACTTATGATTTTGTATGAATTAAAATCAGGATTTACAAGCTATCAACAATTAATACCTGATAATTTATCGTTTTGATAATCCGTATATGAGTAAATATAAAATTTTTATCCGGGGAATACCTTGATCTATGAGGGCAGTTGTCATTGTGAAGCCGTTAAATTTGAAATTGAAGCGAAAGAAAATCTGGAAGTAGAAGACTGTAATTGTTCTATATGCCTAAAATCGGGATTTCTGCATTTAATACTTCCGAAAAATAAATTCAAATTATTGTCGGGTGAAGATAGTTTGAAAACGTATACATTTAATAAAAATATCGCAAAGCATACCTTTTGTAATGTATGTGGTGTAAAGCCGTTTTATATCCCTCGTTCTAATCCAGATGGTATAGATATAAACGTACACTGTCTTGATGCAAGGCCAAAATCTCTGAAAATTGTAAAGTTTGATGGTCAAAACTGGGAACAAAATGCTCATAAAATTGCTTACAAAAGCAAAGAATTATAATCAGTTATTTTTACATTATTGTATTAATTATGAAATTCAAAAAAAAATTTTTTTAGGAATTATTTATTTTATTATGAGTGAATATTAATAAAAATGCTTTTTCTCTGTGGGCCTGGACAAAAACATATTTGTGAATATAAAGATAAAGTATTACGAAATTATATAAATTGTTTGCCGCAAAAATATTGCAAAAACTGTAAATTTTTTGCAGCTTCAGTATATATATAAATAAATTACAATTGCATAAGAAGTATAGATTAATGCAAGATCAACAAAAGCTTAAATATTTAAAAATTGCACTTTATATATTTGGTGTTGTTTTTATTGTAGGGATTTATGTAATGATGATGTGGGTATGGCCATCAGGATGGGGGTGGACGCCACGCCAACCAGAATACGAACAAATGATAATGGGTGTTTACGCTACACTTGGTGTTTTCTTGATTCGTGCTGCAAAAGATCCTATAGCCAACACAAGCCTGATATGGTTTACGATCTGGTCTAGTATTATCCACGCTGGAATAATGATGATTCAAGCAATTTTAGATAAGACAGAACGTGCAAATCTACTAGGTGATGTCCCGGCATTATTTCTGGTTGGAATAGTTCTATGGTATCTCATGCCAAAGAAACAGACTTAGATAAATTTAACTATTATTTAATAAGGAACTCTCGTGATTAAACTTGCTGAGACTGATGAGGATATTGAAAATTGTTTTGATGTGATGTCAGAGTTGCGTCCAAATTTGATCCGGAAAAATTTTCTTTTGATAGTACGTCAAATGGAAAAAGAAGGCTTTCAATTAGCCTATATTGAAGAACAAGAAAAAGTCATAGCTGTTGCAGGTTTTCGTATAGCCACAAATCTTTTTATGGGAAGACATTTGTACGTTGATGATCTGGTAACATCAGAGCAAGTGCGTTCCAATGGTTATGGAAAAAAATTAATAAATTGGTTGCAGACAAAAGCGGAAGAAGAAAAATGTAATTATTTCCATCTGGATTCCGGAACTCAAAGAGACCTCGCGCATAAGTTTTATTTTACACAAGGATTTTCTATTGTCAGCTACCATTTCAATAAAAACATTTCTGCGTTGTAATTAATTTATATTTAAAAGAATCAGGAAGTGTAAAACTAGGTCATTGTCCAATAGCGCACTGCCAGGCTGTTGCTGTTTGTGGCCATGCTAGCGAAGTATTCATCGCTCGTATCAATTGTCGTTAAATTCCAATCTGAAAATATCTCCTCATTCCAACGTGTTTCAATCAGTTTAGCGGGTGCTATAGGATCAACACTGACATCAAAACTTTTCAATCCGGATGCGATCCCTGTACCGACAGCCTTTACAATAGCTTCTTTCCTTGTCCAGGTAGCAAAAAAAGCGTGTAAGCGCTTTTGATCTTCGTATGTCATTATTGCAGTGTATTCTTTTTCTGAAAAAAATCTTGCGGCAAGCTTTTCAAAATCAATGTCAGTACGAATTTTTTCTATATCTATACCGACCGGCTGATTTAGTGTTATCGCAATTAATGCAAAATCATAAGAGTGAGAGACATTAAAATTTATTTCTGTATACCCAGTGTCAGGTGATAATCTTGGCATACCATGTTTGGTATAAGTAAACTCAAACTTTCGCGGATTTGTTTTGAGCAAATGACCGAGTATGTTGCGTAATGTGCTGCGAGTAATAATAAATTCTCGTGACTTCTTGCCTGATATATATTTATCAGCACGGGCATTTTCTTCTTTTGATAGATTTTGTGCGTGCATAAAAATATTGTCGTCTTCACGATTTAAATCTATCCTCCATAGATCAATACAATCTGGCGATAAACTTAAGTCATTTTTAGTAATTTTCCAGGTATTAGACATTTTTAATGTAAGAATTTTTCAGAATTTGCATACCTTCATTAATACTAATGAGAGGTTTGTAGCCCAGATCATTCCTGGCGGCATCAATGTTATACCAGTGGGCACAACTAAGTTGTCTGGCGATAAATCGGGTCATCATCGGCTCACGTTTTATATTTAATATTGTGTAAATCCATTCCGAGAGAGTCCCAGAAGTAAACAGAATATTGGCAGGGATAGTCTTGGTAATGCTGGTCATGCCGTGAGCTAGAAGAATATTATTAATAATATAAGACATCGGTTTTGGCTCGCCGTTGGTAATGAAATATGCCCTGCCAGCACAATTTGAGTCAATATCAAGGTGGTCAGCGGCACAAATGTGCGCATGGGCGGCATTGTCTATAAAAGTAGTATCCACAAGATGCGAATTACCTTTGACCAGTCTTAAACTCCCTTTTTTCGCTCTTGTGATAATTCTTTGTACTAGATGCGGATCATTTGGTCCCCAAATTAAATGAGGTCTGAGCGCCACAGTTGCCAGTTCTGTACTATTAGCAGCCAATATCATTTGTTCCGCGGTGGATTTTGTACGTTGGTAATGATTGAAATATTTATCCGGGTAAGGGAATGTTTCATCTACGTTTTCTTCATGGTTACCATTAAAGATTACACTGGAAGAACTGGTATAAATTAGTTTGGTAATGCCATTTTTAATACAAGCATTAATTACTGATTGGGTGCCGGTAACATTTGTATGGTAATAATCCTGATAGAAACCCCAAACTCCAGTCATACCGGCGACATGAAATATTACATCACACCCCAGACTGGCTTTTATTACAGTTTCTGTATCTGTAATATCACCTTTGAATATCTTAACATCTAAAGAAATTAGTTCAGGATATTCACCGCGATGCAAACTACTTACAATATCTCCACGTTGAATTAATGCCCTTACAATTGCACCGCCGAGATATCCACCTCCTCCAGTAACCAGTGCTTTCATGAGTATTTTTCATTGGCCCAGATGCCAAGTTTTACTCTGTCGATTTTTGCGTTATGACGGATATCTACAGGAAAACTTGGGTGAAAGTAAAATTCTTTGATGACACGAGTGTGTTCATATCGTCCGCCTAACTCAAGTAACTCGCTTTTTAATTGTTTTTTATCATCTCCATAATACTCATCTTCCATTTCCACACAAAGGGCAGGTACAGTATGTCCGTTCCGATTTAATCCGATCAGAGCAGTGCGAAAAATCTTTTCATGGATATTAAATACTCCTTCACAACAAATGCTGAAATATATTTCTTTTTTATATACGACGCAATGTGCCTTGCGGCCACAAAACCACAATCTACCATGCTCATCAAAATAACCGATGTCACCCATGCGGTGATAGATATCGCCGTTTTTACTATAAATTTTTGATTGTTTAGTTTCATCTGATCGGTTGTAGTATCGACTGGTTACCTGTGGGCCATGGACGACAATCTCTCCTGGTCGGTA
>JBNMOP010000140.1:0-6557 GCA_051275005.1 Gammaproteobacteria bacterium
ATAGCCAGCATCGGTCACTGAGTAATAATTAATTATACTTATTGAAACCAATCCTTCTGCTTCAGCTTGATTTAAATAACGCTCTAGTTTCAAGCGATGCATATCCGAGTATTTTATTATCATGGCCATTTTCAATTCATCTTGACCGCTGTTTTCAAATGCTGCAGCAATGACTGTCATTGCTGCTTTTAAACCATCTGCGGTTCTATCAGGTTTTGCATCAGCTAAAGGCGTGAATGGGTTAGTCCCAATTTCTGGTTTTTCATACAAAGGTGCATTTAAAACTGTTCTTAGTAGTTCATCAAGTGAGTACTCTACATCTGAGTCATTGGAAAAATTGATATATATTTTAGATTTGAGAAATGTAGGAAGAATTGGCGCCGAAGACTGTCTCACTACAGGGATAATTATGTTGCTGTCGATTTTTGTTAGAAGAGACGAAGTGATAATCATTTTCTCATAACCTACCCCTCCTTCTCCAGCATTGGCTTTTTCGACATATGTTTCAGTACAGATCATAATTACGAAATCACATTGGGCTATCTCAGTCTCCATAAAGTGTGGAAGATCATCGCCTGGTTTCAAATCCCACTGGTCAAGTACTGTATCGACACCCCTATTTCTAAGTGTTGTTGCAAAGTCTAATACCCAGCCCTTATGTTCAGCCGAATCATGTGAGTATGAAATAAATATTCTAGGTGGTGTCATTTTATAACCTTGCTATCTACGTTTTTTATGCATAACTAGGTGTTAAGCGGCCATGGGATGGTCCGCTTATTTTTCTTATATAGTGAGCCATTTTGGCTCGCTTATTGGTTAAATATGTGAACAACCGAGCCAAAATAATGCGTTTAAAGTTGGTGATTTCGCCGGCGTGGTTGTTTGGCTCACTTATCTTGAAAATATGTGGAAAACCGTGCCATAAATTTCGAATCACAAGGAGGTGTTTATGAAAGAATTTGTCCTCCAACCAGGCAGGCTGATGGATCAAGTGCGTGTGGTTCTGCGATTTAAAGTGAAAAGGGGGCCGGAGTAATTTAATTTTAACCAATTATTGGATTCCTTGTAGTCACTCTTTCTTACACTATATACAACTCTTAACCAATCCATCCAGAAAAGTTTGGTATTTGTCTTTACCCTGTTGTTCCCACACCTCAAGGCAAGCTGTACCAATAATGGCGATATCTGCCAGGCCTTTCACTGAGCTGACCTGCTCTGCGGTTTTGATGCCAAAACCCAGGGCTAGGGGAAGTTTGATGACTGCCCTGCAGCGTTGCATATAGGTGGACAGATCATTATCAAAATCCGTTTCCTTTCCTGTCACGCCTTTTCTGGCGACGCAATAGAGAAAACCGCTGGCGCTGTCGGCGATCTGTTTCATTCGTGTGTCTGAATTTATCGGGGTCATGATCTGAATATGATCCAGGTCCAGGGCCCTACCTTTCTCGTCCAGTTCTGTTGATTCTTCAACGGGGAGATCAGCAACGATAAAGCCACTGCCACCAGAGGATTGTAATCGATGACAGAATGCCTCATGCCCCATGCAAAATATACTGTTGTAATACCCCATAAACAATATGGGGAAATCAAACTCGTCCGTCGCCTTCTTGAAAAATTCAAAGTACTCATCCCAATGAATATTATGTTCCAGCGCCGACTGGTTGGCCTTGATAAAGGTGGGACCATCGGCGATGGGTTCACTAAAGGGCAGTTGCAACTCTACAAGGTCTATCCCGGCTTTTTGCATAGCCACCAGCATGTCCCAGTTTTCTTCCAGGGAGGGATAGCCCACCACGGCATGGGTCATGAGTAACAGCGATTTTTCTTCAAGCCGCTTTTTGATGTAGTTCTCTAACACCTTCGATCCTTAAGGCTAACGCACTGACATCTAGTCAGAGGATTTATATTAAAGTTCATCTGCTTTGTTTCGTATAAATTGTTTCCACTTTTCATCACCCAATGCATCGGCAATGGTAAAAATGTCCTTATCCCCCCGGCCAGATAGACTGATGAGTATGGTCTTATCGGTGCCAGCGATTGAGGATTCCTTTTTTGCCTGGGCGATGGCATGTGAACTCTCTAATGCCGGGATCACGCCTTCATTCACGACCATCTCCTTAAAGGCATCAATTACTTCTTTATCGGTGGTGGATTCAAATCGAACCTTACCCAGGGTATGCAAATAAGCCAGTATGGGACCCACCCCCACATAATCCAGCCCGGCGGAGACTGAATGGGTATCTTTCATTTGTCCTTCATTGTCCTGGAGAAAATACGTCTTGTATCCCTGGGCTACACCTATGTGCCCCTCTCCACTAGCGATACGGGCGGCATGCAGACCACTGCCTACGCCCTCTCCTCCGGCTTCCACCGCAACTAATTCAACGCCTTCATCATCGAGGAAGCCACTAAAAATACCACTGGCATTGGAACCACCTCCGACACAGGCAATAACTTGATCAGGTAGACTGCCGGTCTGTTTGAGTATTTGTTCACGGGATTCTTTGCCTATAATCGATTGAAAATACGTCACCATTTGTGGGAAAGGATGTGGGCCACAGACCGTTCCCAAGACATAATGGGTATCTGCCATGGAAGCTGTCCAATCACGCATGGCGGCATTTATAGCGTCTTTCAACGTGCGCGAACCCTCAGTAACCGCCACAACCTTTGCCCCCAATTGTTCCATCCAGAATACATTAGGTCGTTGTCGGGCGACGTCTTCCTCACCCATATAGATGGTGCAATCAAAACCCATTTTTGCCGCCATTGTGGCCGTGGCCACTCCGTGTTGTCCCGCACCGGTCTCGGCAATGACGCGCTTTTTGCCCATCCTTTTCATCAGCAATCCTTGCCCCATAACGTTATTCGCCTTATGAGCACCGGTATGGTTCAGATCTTCACGTTTGATATAGATCTGCGCGCCACCCCAGAGTCGTGTGAGGTTTTCGCAATAGGTAATGGGGGTGGGTCTGCATGAATAAGACGACATTAAATCAGCATACGACTGCCAAAATTCCGGATCCAGTCGTGCCTTTTCAAAGGCGTCACACAGCTCAGCGACGGTTTCGTGGAGGATCTCAGGGATATAAGCCCCTCCAAACTCACCATAGAAACCTGTTCTCCCCTCAGGAAAATCAAATAATTTTTGATAAAAGGTATCAGTCATAATGAACAATTCTCTTTCTTGTGGCAGGCATTATACGTAAGTTCTACATGAGTGGTAGCCAATCGAAACAGCAAATGCCAGCCAGGTTTAAGACTTAAGAAATTTTTCCAGAACAGCTGCCAGATGAGCTGGTTGTTCCAGATGTACCATGTGCCCGGATGAGTCGATAAAGGCTTCTTGCAAATTCACGATATTTTTATTTAATTCTGTCTGGAAGCCGTCTGATTGATAGCGCGAATAAAACGATGATTCTTTTGCCAGCACCAGCAATACCTTTGCTGTGATTTCTCTCCAGCAACTTACTGCCTCCTGCCTTCTGTATAAAACCGGATTAACCCGTTTATGGGCCGGGTCATGTTTTAAACGATATTGTCCTTGCTCATTTTTATCACACCAATAACCCGCCAAAAACCTTGCCTGGTTAGCACCCATACGCGGGGCAAGCTTGAGCAGTCGTTCTATCACGCCATCAATATCTGCATAGTCAGAAAACATCTGCTTTTGTTTTAGCTGATCCAGCCATCTTTTATAGTGAGATGGGGCCATCTCTGGTGAACTGTCGGTGAGACCATAAACGTCCAGACTCACGGCGTGAGACACACGTTCCGGTCGGATACCCGCATACATCCAGGCCACATTACCCCCCATACTATGCCCCACTAATCTCACGGGCGATGAAGGACAAATAGCGTCAATTATCGCTTCAAGATCGGCCAGGTAATCTGGGAACCAGTAACCACCCGGCTGCCATTGGCTATCACCAAACCCACGCCAGTCCGGGGCGATGAGATACAAGTCATCTGCCATTTCATCTGCGAGAAACTGGAAGCTCATGCCCACATCTGCCCAGCCATGGAGCAGGAAGACGGGAATACCTGAAGGATCACCCCAACAATGCAGACGGTATCTCACCGATCCGATATCAAGATCCAACTCATTTACAGATTTGATAGTTTTATACATTTTTAGATGAAAAATTCATTATTTGGGATTTAAGTACCGCGGAAAGATCACTTTTCTACATTGAAAAGACCATGGTCTGTTTGCAAGAGCATATGAGGTATTATTATGAGACACAATAGCGGAGATAAATAATGATTGATGAGACCATATTGGAAAAAGAATTTCCACATCACGAAGGGCTTATCTATCTCAACCATGCCGCAGTGGCCCCCTGGCCAGCGCGAACGGCCAAGGCGGTCAAAGAATTCGCCGAGGAAAACATCCATTACGGTGCCAGCAGATATTCCAACTGGGTCCAAAAAGAAGACCTGCTTCGTGGGCAACTACAAAGACTCATCAACGCACCGTCGGTAGATGACATTGCGCTATTAAAAAATACCTCAGAGGGTCTCTCCATTGTTGCCGGTGGGATCGCCTGGCAATCGGGGGATAACATTGTCAGTTCAGATGAGGAATTCCCCTCTAACCGTATTCCCTGGGAGGCTCAGGGGTTGCATGGGGTGGAATTTCGGCAAATTAATCTTAAGGGTGATGACCCAGAAGCGGCATTAATCCAGGCCTGTGATAAGAAAACCCGGTTATTGACCATAAGCTCTGTGCAATACGCCAGTGGTCTTAAGCTGGATCTAGGCAGGTTGGGAGAGTTTTGTAAGTCTAACGGTATTTTATTCTGTGTGGATGCGATTCAAAGTATTGGGGCAACACATCTGGATGTTCAGGCCATCCATGCCGATTTTGTCATGGCAGACGGACATAAATGGATGCTGGGCCCAGAAGGGGTAGCCCTTTTTTATGCACGACCTGAGGCAAGAGACCAATTAACCTTACATCAACACGGTTGGCATATGGTGGAAAGCGCTGGAAATTATGATCTTAAGTCCTGGAAACCGGCCAATAATGCTAAACGCTTTGAGTGTGGCAGCAATAATATGCTGGGGATTCATGCCTTATCCGCCAGTATTTCATTATTTGATGAGCTGGGCATGGACAAGATTGAGAATGACCTTATGGGTATTACCGCCTATCTCATGGAGCAATTGATGGCACTGGAGGGGGTAGAGTTATTAACACCACAATCCAACAAGGCCCGTGCGGGGATAGTCAGCTTCAGATTTGACGGCAAAGATCATGGGTTAATCCATCAAAACCTGATAAAACAAGGCGTAATTTGTGCGCATCGAGGTGGTGGGATCCGCTTTTCTCCACACTTTTATACAAGCCGGAAAATTATCGATAAAGCACTTGAGATATTATCTTTAACTATTTGATTATATTATTTTTTATCTATCAATAAATAATCGATTAAAATTTTTCGACGTGACTTCCGCTACGTGTTCCAGGGTGACTTCCCGCAATTCCGCGATGTGTTCTGCAACGTGGCGTACATAGGATGGTTGGTTTTGTCTTCCTCGAAATGGTGCTGGGGCAAGATAGGGTGAATCGGTTTCGATGAGTAGCCATGGGTCCGGGATCTGTTTTGCTACGGCTTTAATTTCCAGTGCATTTTTAAAGGTGACAATGCCAGAGAATGAAATGTAAAAATTAAGATCTATGGCTTTTTTTGCCGTTTCTATATCTTCGACAAAGCAATGCATCACCCCACCTACTTCATCTGCCTTTTCTTCTTTTAGGATTTGTATGACATCCTCCTTGGCTTCTCGACAGTGGACTATTATAGGTTTGTTAACCTCTTTTGCTGCCCTAATATGAGTTCTAAATCGCTCTCGCTGCCAGTTAAGATCACCTTCACTTCTAAAATAGTCCAATCCAGTTTCCCCTATAGCGATAACACGGGGATTTTGTGCGAGAGTGCTCAGCTCTGATATTGTTATTTCATTACTGACCTCGGTATTAGGATGTATGCCCACGGTGGCATAAATTGAATCATGACGCATAGAAAGCTCTAAAATTGCTGGAAAATCATTAAGCTCTACGCAAACACATAACATTGTATTTACATTATTCTGTCTAGCATTATCTAGTATCTGCTGGATTCCCCCGTCAAGATCAATCATAGGGATATGACAATGGGAATCGATGAGTGAAATAGACATGGAGAGAGTCCTGCTAATAAAGAAAAGCGGCTATCGGGTTAATATATAAAAATACTAAAGGTCTTGGTCTGTCACTGAGTTAGCGACATAGTTTTTGTGTTTACATCGTTTGCGTAGGTCGATCTGAGGATAACGCACCCGCTAGTTGATTTTCAATCTTGAGCCGGGTAGCACCTTTGTCTAGTTCACTAAATTGAACACCAATTCCAGCGGTTTTATTACTTTGCGCACCTTTTGGTGTAATCCAGACTACCCTGCCTGCGACGGGAAGCTTTTCTTTACTGTCCATAAGCGTTAGCAACATGAATACCTCATCACCAAGTTTGTATGGCTTTGCTGTAGGGATAAATAACCCACCATTCTTGATAAAG
>JBNMOP010000141.1:0-6500 GCA_051275005.1 Gammaproteobacteria bacterium
GCTGGCAATAAGTTTATTGTCAAAATAATTACACAACTGTGTATGAAATTTTTCCATTTGGTCCGACATGTACTTGAGAATTCCTTATCTAGACAACAATACGTTGGATCTACCGCGCTTGATCTTCTTTTGTAATTGAATAATTCCGAATAGAAGTGCTTCTGCCGTGGGTGGACAACCAGGTACATATATATCTACAGGGACAATCCGATCACAACCACGTACGACAGAATAAGAATAATGGTAATAGCCTCCGCCATTGGCACATGATCCCATAGAGATTACCCAGCGAGGTTCTGGCATCTGGTCATAGACTTTTCGTAATGCAGGTGCCATTTTATTTACAAGTGTACCAGCAACTATCATCACATCAGATTGCCTGGGACTGGGCCTGAAAATTACACCGAATCTATCTAGATCGTATCGTGCAGCGCCAGCTTGCATCATTTCCACAGCACAGCAAGCAAGACCGAAGGTCATGGGCCACATAGAACCTGTTCGAGCCCAGTTCACAAGATTATCTACCGTAGTAGTTACAATTCCTTGCTCATGAATTTTTTCATCTACTCCCATTCCAAAGCCCCTTTACGCCATTCATAAATGAATCCAATAACTAATACACCAAGAAATAACATCATTGCCCAAAACCCAACCATACCAATTTCTCTTAGTGCCACTGCCCAGGGGAAAAAGAACGCAATCTCCAGATCAAAAATAATAAACAATATTGCAACAAGGTAATAACGAATATCAAATTGCATTCTGGCATCCTCAAATGCCTCAAACCCACATTCATAGGGTGACATCTTTTCACTATCTGGATGATGGGGGCCAAGGATATATCCAACTATAAAAAATCCAGTCCCCATGACGAGACTTATGCTAAGGAATATCAGAATAGGCAAATAGTTTTCTAGCATAGTGATACGTAAAAACCTTAAAAAAATATTAAATATCTAGTGATGATTAATGCGTTAATTCAGTGTAAGAATTATATTCAGGAATTAACCGCAATTGTCAGGATTATACCGTTTACCAGGTATGCTGTCAGCGAAATGATGAGTAAAAATTATTTTAACCAATGCTTCAGCTATAACGCCCTACAGCCAGGAAAGAACTTCTCTTATGACGATGCGCCAGTTGTACCTGGATACCGTATAGCGCTTATTTTGAGTGCTTGATTCTTCCCTGATCTATCAGTCAACTCAACCTGCAGCATCCAATGCCGCTTTCACCCTCGCAGGTGTAAATGGAATTTTGCGCATGCGGATCCCAGTAGCATCATAAACTGCATTTGCTATGGCAGCAGGCGTAATACGAGTAGTTGGTTCCCCTGCACCCATGGGTTTACCCAGCTCGGGTCGATCAATCTTTTTAATACGAATTTCTTCCGGAGCATCCATGGAATTTAATATTGGATAGGTAACCCAATCTACTGAACTCACCATCTTCCGATCAAATTTTACTTCCTCATAAAGTGTGCGGCTGGTGGTCTGAACAAGATTACCTTCGATGGTTCGATCCAGTGTAAATGGGTTGATAATGATTCCGTGATCCGCACCAACAAAAAATCGCCTGACCCAAATTCTTCCTGTACGTGGATTGACCTCAACTTCAGCGATCACCGCATTAACCGATCCTCCGCGCTGGGCATAGGATATCCCGGTACCAACCATTACTCCATCAGCACCTTTGAGCATACGTGGCGCTGTGCGTGGTTGCCAATTAGCGATCAGAGCAGCAGCATTGATAACATCTTTATCACGGGGATCCGTCACATGTTTAAGTCTAAATGCCACCGGATCCATACCTGAGGCATAGGCCATCTCGTCAATAAACGATTCTGAGGCAAAATGTACTTCAGGACCGTAAGGGTCACGAAAATGTGAAGTTCGAAGTGGTGATGCCATTTCCCGTAAGGGTTTTAATGCCTCCCAGCTATAACGTTTGTTTGTAAACGCGTATGAATCTGCAGGTGAAGACATGGTCCAGCGTCGAGTTCGTTCATGCCCAAGCAAATTACCTGCCAGGGTTTCACTTGGGTCATTTTCGCGTGAATTGATATCCTGTCTTGAAAAACCCTTTAAATGAAAGTGGTACGCAGACGCATTTCCCGACGAATCAATCGATCCTCGCATGCGTATTACTGACGCGGGGCCCTTAGGGTCCCAGGCATGCCCCTCCGATCGCATCCACTGCAACCTAACAGGTGCACCTACAGCCTTGGAAAGCACAACGGCATCGGCGACCCCATCACCCGCATCAGATCGTCCATAGGATCCTGACCCTGGCGCCCAGAGAGAACGAATAGGTAATGGTTCATCTTTTTTATAGACGCCCATCAACTTGGCAGCAAGGATAGCGCCATCATAATACTTTTGGGAGTCTGTCCAAATGGTGCCTGAATCGGCTTTAATATCTGCTACACCAATGGCAGGTCCCATGCGAGCGTGACTTTGAAAAGGCCATTCGTAATCCACATCCAGGATATTTCCAGATCCTGACATGGCAGTATCAACATTACCTTCATCCAATACAGTCTTGGCTTCATCAGCCTTTGCATCGCGGATAAAGTTAAAAATTTCATCTGAAGTAGTAGGAAAACCGGAGTCAGACTCATCCCATGCAACCTTAAGTGCCCTGGCAGCGCGGACAGCATCCCACTCTTTTTCAGCGACGACGCCAATAAAATCTTTTTCAACCACAACCTGTACACCTGGGATATGGCTAATCGAAGACTTATCGACAGAGGTAATTCTTGCGCCCGCAGCAGAAGGTCGAATTGTTCGGCCATGTAACATGTCCGGGACTTTGACGTGAACTACAAACTCTGTGGTTGGGATAATCTTTCCTGCAAGATCCTTTCTAGGAACTGACTTACCCACAACTTTATATTCTGATGGATCTTTTACCTTGGCGCGGCTGTTAAGACCAAGACTATTGCCATATTTTCCGTTCCATTCCAGCGGGACATTGAACATTTTATTGCCAATCAACTCACCATAACTTACAGAGCGTGATTGGTTACCTTTAACATAAATAACGCCATTATTTACGGTAAGGTTTTCTACCTGAGTATTCAGTAATGGAGATGCCATCTCCAGCAATACCAATCGTGCCTCTGCCGCAGCCGCGCGTAGTGCGACACCTGAGCTGGTGCAACCTGAACTGCCACTGGCACCACCCTGGTCAGCCATCAACAATGAATCACCATATACTGTTTCAACACGGTCTATTTCAACATCCAGCTCCTCGGCAACCATCTGGCTTATAGCGGTATCGACTCCTTGTCCCAGATCCACCTTGCCCCAAAATGCCGTAACATCGCCCTCTTTATTTATTGCTAACCAGGTATCCAGTTTAGCCGGATCTAAATCTCTACCATCGGGAAGCATGCTCACATCTGTTTCTGCCATCAGCACATTCATGGGGAGACTGTAAGTGAGGACCAATGCCCCTCCACCTTTTAATGAGTTAACCAGCAAATCTCGTCTGGCAATTTTTAAATGGGTCAATTCTTTTAACATTGTCTTTCCCCCTATCCTGCCATCTCATCTGCAGCTTGCCTGACCGCTTTCAGGATAGCCATATGTGTGCCGCATCGACATTGCAACCCCGATAATAACTCGCGAATTTCGCCGTCAGTACGTTTTGGATTCTCTTCAAGAAATGCCAACGAGGTCATAATCCAGCCATTTATACAAAACTCACATTGCCCAGCTTCTGTCTTGATAAAGGCCTTTTGTAAGGGATGTGGATTTTCCATTGTACCGATTCCATCAAGGGTACGAACTTTTCCCTTTATAGAAGATATAGGTGTAATGCACGATCGTATTGCAACACCGTCTTGAATCACGGTACACGCCCCACATTGTGCCAGACCACAACCGAATTTCGGCCCTTTTCGTTCCAATTCATTGGTCAATGCATACAACAAAGGCATATCAGCCTCAGCCTCGATTACATGGTTTTGACCGTCGACATTAATAGTAAATTTCTTCGCCATAATTTAACCCCTGCTTGCGATAACGAAAAATATGAAAGTACAGGAAGTGTAGCGCAATTTGGAAACGAATACATGGCTAAAAACGATTAATTCACGTTAGATATAAAGCTTAATTAAACATTTTTTAATTTTACGCTGATAACAGCAATAATATTGACAGTGTCGACGTATATTATTGCGAAAAACCGCTACCCTGGAGGCTATAAACATTACGTCCCCCTACATAAGTTGCCAAGGGCTTAATATTGAGGATCTGTTGGTCAGGTACTGAAAGAATATCATCGGAAAGTATAAGAAAATCTGCGAGTTTTCCTGGCTCTATCGACCCTTTCAGGTGTTCTTCATGGGTTAAATAAGCATTATTCAAACTCATCACCTTTATGGCCTCTTGCCGCGTGATCTTCTGATCCACACCTAATGGACCTAAATCAACCGTATCCCGGCTTACATAGTAATAAATATTAATAAAAGGATTATTTGGAGAACCCGGCCAGTCGCTGCCACCGGAGACAATAATCCCCGCATCCAGCAGGTCTCGTATGCGCATGGCCCTCTCTGTGCGTTGGCCGCCCCATATACGCACACTGTTTGCCGCTCTTCTGTACGGTTGGAATTGCGCAGATACCATCACCCCAAGGCGCTTAATTCGTTCTATCTGTTCATCATGTACCAACTGGATGTGCTCGACAATCCAGCGCCTGCCCTTAATAGAACGGTCCCTGTCCGCGGCCTCATAGGCATCCAGCACCAGGTCCAGGGTTCTGTCTCCGGCCACATGGATTGATGGACGCCATCCATACTTATTCATAACCCGAATTGCCTGGATAAAATCATCTTCAGCCAATCGATACCTGCCGGTGTCTGTGCCGTCACCATTACTATAGGGTTCCCTGACTCGATCTCCCGGGTTGTACTCGGCTATACCATCGATACGCAACCACTCATCACCGAAGCCAGGTCCTACGCCCCAGGGAGCAAGCATCGCGTCAAGTTGGTCTTCTTCACCGGCATTCAATTCCAAACCCATGCTGACTCGCATGGTCAACCCCCCCTCACGCCAAAGTTCAAAATAGGCCCGCATCACATCGGGATATAATTGAAGATCGCGTATACCGGTGAGGCCCATTGCATGTTGTTTTATTTGGATCTGCGAAATTAATTTCATCTGCTCATCCAGGGTGGGTTGTGGCACTACCTTCCCGGCAAAGAGTAACACTGAGGCAGGTATGCCAGTGATCAGGCCCGTTGGCTCACCTGAAGGATCAAACTCAAATCTAAGCATTGCCGAGGATTCGCTTTGTCGCGATATACCCAGTGCTTTCAATGCAGCTGAATTAATGTGTAAACGACTTCGACTAACGTACACAACGATGGGATTGTCAGGCCCAATCCGATCTAGTTCTTCCAGGACAGGACCTCGCTTCTCCAGAAGATCGCTGGCGCTCCAACTCATGGTCGTGTAAATAGTTTCTCCAGGAGCAGCTGAAGCTATTGCGCGATGCAGAAGATCCATCATTTCAGAGAGAGATTTAATGCCCTGAAGATCAACACCACGTAGTGTCAACAAGGCAACATGGTACTGGTGGTTATGATTATCCATTAGCCCTGGTATGACAGCATGTTCGTTAAGATCTACTGTCTTTGTCTCGGGTCCCGCCATGGCCAGTATTTCATCAGATTTGCCTACCGCCAGAAATCGCCCGTCCTTCACGGCAAATGCCTCAGAAACATGATATTCAGAATCTATGGTTACTACCTTACCATTATAGAAAACCGAATCTGGGCTCGTGGGCAACATACGCTGCGCATACACGGTTGTGTGTAATGTTACAAAAATTACCGTTATTATGGAAAGGGTTCTCATAGTCGTTCCTGAACCATTGCATGGCTATTCATATTAAAACACCTAATAAACTTCCGTATTAATATATCCTCACTACAACCTTATCTATACAGACAAGCTAATCAGTAGACTGATCCTGGCCTGGAATAAACATTACGTCCACCTACATAGGTAGCCAATGGGACAATTTCCTTTATCTGTTCCTCAGGCACGCTCATGAGATCTGCAGATAGAATCACAAAATCTGCCAGCTTGCCTGCCTGGATTGATCCTTTAATTTCTTCTTCGTACGTTAGATAGGCATTATTAAGTGTCATAACTCGCAGGGCTTCCATACGGCTGATCTTTTGATCCACCCCTACGGGTCCTAGATCAATTGTGTTACGAGTAACATAATAATAAATGCTCAGGAAGGGGTTGTTGGGAAAACTGGGCCAATCACTGCCTCCCGAAACAATTATTCCTTTATCCAGAATATCCCGCATAGGTAGTGCCATCTCTGTTCTATCCTTACCCCACTGGCGCAACATGGTAGAGGCACGTGTGTATGGCTGGTATTGCGCAGATATCATAACGCCAAGTCGTTTGATCCGATCCATCTGCTCTGGATGTATGAGTGGAACATGCTCAACGATCCAACGCCTGTCTATA
>JBNMOP010000142.1:0-6349 GCA_051275005.1 Gammaproteobacteria bacterium
TTAAATTCTAATTCAAACGGTAAATTTATCCGCATTAATCCACATATGAACCGCTATGCTGGCCGCATAGCCCAGGGCGATGGCCCAGGTCCATTTCAGGTGGCTGAAAAAGGTATAGATTCCTCTTGCCTGCCCCATTACTGCCACACCAGCAGCAGAACCAATGGACAACATAGAACCACCAACCCCGGCGGTAAGTGTTACCAGTAGCCACTGTCCTTCACTCATTGTGGGATTCATTTCCAGCACCGCAAACATTACCGGGATATTATCGATGATGGCAGATGCAACGCCAACCAGGATATTTGCATTGGTATCACCAAGTGCTACATAGGTAAGTTCAGAACCGATTACCAAATAGCCAAAAGCCCCCAGTCCGCCAACACACATTATTATTCCGTAAAAAAACATCAGCGTGTCCCACTCTGCACCTTCAAGATTTTTATAGATGTCATACGGGCGTTTAGCTGTGCTTCCCACGGATAGTGCAGACTCTGTCGATACATGACCGCCGAATGTTGATCGTGTCTCACCACTTTTTTGCAGGTAATATCCAAATATTTTTAGAAATCCCAGACCTGTCATCATCCCAAGTACCGGGGGCAGATGCAGTAAATTATGCGACATTACCGCCATGGTAATGGTCAATAGAAATAATCCCACCACAACCCATGCACCGTGCTCAAGTTTGGCCTTTTCCTTGATAGCCTCTGGAATCGTGTTGGGGATGGTAAAGCTCATTATGGTTGCAGGGATAATCCAATTAACTATAGATGGAATTACAAGTGCAAAAAATTGCTGAAATTCCAGAGAACCGTGTTGCCAGACCATCAACGTGGTTATATCACCAAATGGACTGAATGCTCCCCCGGCATTGGCGGCGACAACAATATTGATACATGCCGCAGCGATAAATTTTTTATCATCCGGTGCGACGGTCAGAATTACCGCTGACATCAGCAAGGCAGTGGTCAAATTATCAGCCAGGGGTGAGATTACAAAGGAAAGTAGTCCGGTCAGCCAGAATATTTTTTTCAGGGTAAAATCTTGAGACACCAGCCATACACGGATTAAATTAAATACCCCGCGCTCTTCCATGGTATTGATATATGTCATTGCCGCCAGTAGAAATAAAAATAACTCTGCAAATTCTAGTAAGTCATGGCCAAATGCCGCTTCAAGGTGTTCAGTATCACCTATCTGTATATGTGCGATAGCAACAAAAAACCAGATGAATCCGGAAGCGACAATCACCGGTTTAGATTTTTTTAGATGGATAGTCTCTTCACCTATTACCAATACATAAGCAAAGACAAATATTACTAGTGAGACGATCCCCGGCCAGGTACCTGTCAGATCAATATATTCAACCTCTATGGCAGACATGGCAGGCATTGAAACTAATGAAAGAAAAATTAGGAGAGATAGTTTTAACATTTAGATTCCCTGTTATTTAGCAACAAGAATCTGAGTGTATCTGAAGGAGATGGTTCATTAAAACATGAGGAAAGCTATAAACTATCAAGCAAGATATTTAAGGGGTGTTTTGATATTTGCTTTTAATCTCTAAAATTATTAAATTGCAGCGGTATTTCAATACTCTTTTCGTTTTTTAACATTGCAATAACAGATTGCAAGTCGTCAAGTTTTTTCCCGGTAACACGTACCTGCTCACCTTGAATTGCCGATTGCACTTTTATCTTGGTTTCCTTTATAATTTTTACAACTTTTCTTGCCAGTTCTTTATCTATACCTTCTCGAACTATGATTTCTAATTGCGCTTCATTAATGTTTTCAGAAATATCGCCTTCTTTCAGGCACCTTACATCAATGTTACGTTTTGATAGTTTTAAATGAAGTATGTCTCGTATCTGATTTACCTGAAATTCCGTGGGTGCAATTAGCTTAAGTGTAGTTTCAGATTTTTCAATCCGTGATTTAGACCCTTTAAAATCAAAACGATTTGAAATTTCCCGATTTGCCTGGTCAATCGCATTGGTTAATTCATGTTGGTCAATTTCTGAAACTACGTCAAATGATGGCATATTCTCTCCTAACTTTATTTCTTTTATTGTATCGGACTGTAAATTAGCTGATCTATATTTTTCTCAGTGCACACTTTCCTGTTTATGAGGATATATGGTCGTCATTCCATCAATTCCATCTATTTGTACAGTCGTTACCATGCTACCGGTTAACGTCACATATCCTGGTAGTCGATCTGCGCCGTTAGTACTGACTTCAAATTGGTATATTCGGTGTATATATGGCCATCCGTTGTTTGAACGTCTTATTGATATAGATCCCAGGGATACGGTTTGATCAAGAAGTTGCAACTCAGATTCTTTACATATTTTTTTACACATCTTGATAATAAATTCTCGAAATCGCAGTGATTCAACCCAATATAATATAATCCCTGCCAACAGGGCAAGAATTAACAATGAGTTTGTTTCAATCACTTCAATTTTTTACTAGATAAGGAATAAAGGTGTCTGTGAAATATTCATTAAGCTGTTCATCTTTTGTCATGATAAATAGAGCTGGGATGTCATGAGATATAGCATAATTAAATCCATGTTCAGGTCCCATTACCATGATAGCTGTGGCAAGGGCATCGGCAATCATTGATGATTTATTTAATACAGTAACAGATATATCAGAATATATAACAGGCCAACCTTTTGTGGGATCGATGGTGTGAGAGTAACGTATTCCATTATGATTAAAAAAATTTCGATAATCGCCAGAGGTTGCCATAGCCATATTGTTCAGGCTGATTACTTGTTGTATTTCACGAGCGGTTACTAATGGTTTCTCAATACCTACCCGCCAGGTCTGAGCCATACTGTTTAGACCCTTGGCCTTGACTTCACCACCAATTTCTACCAGATAATTATCGATACCTTGTTGCTCGAGATACATTGCAATTCTATCAACAGCATAGCCCTTGGCGATTCCTGATAGATCCAGCTTAGTCTCGGTATTGGATCTTTTAATAGATAAGGTTGCTTCATTTAGCTGTATTTTTTTATGACCACTTGCCTGTAAAACATTATCAAGCTCATTAGTATCAGGTATGGTTTGCAACGCATTCGTCGATCCAAATCCCCAGAGATTTACAATCGCGCCTATTGTTATATCAAATGCACCATTTGTTTGTTCACTGACAGCTTGTGCAGATTGTATTACCTGATATAACTCTTCTGAAATTGTTATCCATTCAGTATTAGTAGACTGATTAATAATTGATAACTCTGAGTCACCAATATAGGTGGACATTTTTTGATTTATATCTTCAAGTATGGAATTAATTTCAAATTCTAGCGTAACTCTCTTTTCCAGATATTCAGAGGGTAGGGTAACTGAATAAACTGTTCCCATCGTCATTCCATTAATATTAACTGGCTTGCCAGCAGGAGAATTGCAAGCAACGGGCAACATAAATAGAATTAATATGAATATTTTTTGAACTGACACCTGAATTCCTGAGTAATGGCTCAAAATTAGTGTAATAAACTAAGACGTGAAAAGAAACGAGGGCATGTGATTAAAATCATTACTAAATGCCCCGCTGGATTCTTCGGTGTAAAAAAATAGAATAAAAATTCCTGAATTTTTATAATTTATGTATCTCCCGTTGTTGTGTCCTACGTATGGTTTTTTTACCAGGGAATAAACAGCTTTAGTCAAACTGTTGTTTGCGATTAATTATAGATTATCGATAATATTATTCAGTGTTTTACTAGGGCGCATGGCGTCTACGCAAATAGCAGGTTCTGGTTTGTAATACCCTGCAATATCAATAGGATCTCCCTGAATAGAATTAAGTTCATCTAGAATAATCTTTTCATTCTTTGTAAGATCCTTGGCAATACCACTGAACTCATTCGCCAAGTCGATATCTTTATCTTGTGCCGCGAGTGCTTGTGCCCAATATAAAGCCAGATAAAAATGGCTGCCTCTGTTATCTAATTCCCTAACCTTACGTGATGGAGATTTGTTTTCCAGGAGAAATTTGCCCGTTGCTGCATCCAGAGTTTCAGCAAGTACCAATGTCTTAGGATTATTGTAAGCATTACCCAGGTGTTCCAGTGAAGCGGCCAATGCCAGGAATTCTCCTAATGAATCCCAGCGAAGATGGTTTTCTTGCACGAATTGCTGAACATGCTTAGGCGCAGAGCCACCTGCTCCGGTCTCAAACATACCGCCGCCGTTCATCAGAGGAACAATAGATAGCATTTTAGCGCTGGTACCTACTTCCAGGATTGGAAAAAGATCTGTTAAATAATCTCGCAGAACATTGCCCGTCACGGAAATAGTATCTTTACCTTCTATCAGGCGCTCCATAGAAAAACGTGTGGCCTCAACGGGTGACATGAACTGTATGTCCAGACCTGCCGTATCATGCTGAGTTAAATAGGTATTTACTTTGTCGATTAGTGCCTGGTCGTGACTCCGATCCGGGTCTAACCAAAATACAGTCGGTGAACCCGTGGCTTTAGCACGGTTTACGGCCAGTTTTACCCAGTCCTGTATGGCAGCATCTTTCACCTGACACATCCTCCATACATCACCTTTTTCTACTTCATGTTTAAGAAGTATGTCGCCTGCATTATTAATTACTCGCACAGTTCCATTGACAGGTATTTCAAATGTTTTGTCATGAGAACCATATTCTTCAGCTTTTTGTGCCATCAGGCCAACGTTAGGTACGCTGCCCATGGTGGTCGGATCAAATGCGCCATGTTCCTTACAAAATTTTATGGCCTCCTGATATACACCTGCATAACAACGGTCAGGGATAATTGCCTTGGTATCGTGTAATTCATTATCCCAGCCCCACATCTTGCCAGAGGCACGAATAGCTGCGGGCATGGAGGCATCAATTATGATATCACTTGGAACATGAAGGTTAGTGATACCTTTATCTGAATTTACCATCGCTAATCCAGGTCGTTTTTCATAGCATGATGCAATGTCAGCTTCAATTTCCAGTCGCTTTTCCTCGGCCAGACTCTTTATCAATTCATAGACTTCTCCCAGACCATTGTTTGGGTTAACACCAATACTGCTAAATGTGTCAGTATGTTTTTCAAAAACATCTTTAAAATATACAGACACAGCATGCCCGAAAAAAATTGGATCAGAAACTTTCATCATAGTTGCCTTAAGATGAACAGAGAACAGTACACCTTTTTCTTTTGCGTCTTGCATTTCAGCTTCAAGAAATTTGTCCAGGGCAGTTGAGCTGATAAAACTCGCATCAATAATTTCACCTTCTAATAATGGCGCTTTATTTTTAAGGATTGTTACAGCGCCATTTTTATCAACTAACTCTATCTGAAATGTATCAGCTTGTTGCATGGTCAAAGAAATTTCTGAACCAAAAAAATCACCATTGTCCATATGTGCCACATGTGTCCGGGAGTCACTAGACCATTGCCCCATAGAATGAGGGTTCTTGCGTGCATATTCCTTAACCGATGCAGGCGCCCGTCTATCGGAGTTTCCTTCACGCAGAACTGGATTAACAGCGCTACCTTTGACCTTGTCATACCGGGATTTTATGTCTTTTTCAGTATCATCTTGAGGTGTATCAGGATAGTCCGGTAGTTTAAACCCTTGATTTTGTAACTCTTTAATGGCTGCAGTCATTTGCGGTAATGATGCGCTGATGTTAGGAAGTTTTATGATGTTGGCATCTGGGGTTTTAGCTAATTCACCTAATTCTGCTAAATCATCTGACTGGCGTTGGTCTTCCGTTAAAAAATCCGGGAATACAGCAAGAATTCTGCCTGCCAAAGAAATATCTCTGGATTCAATGTGGATACCGGAAGAGCGGGTATAGGCCTTAAGAATCGGTAACAGTGAATACGTAGCCAGGGCAGGTGCTTCGTCAGTTTGGGTGTAAATTATTGTGGGTCTGTCAGACATGATATTACCTAATGTGGTTATTAAAAAAGTGATTCGTAAAAGTTAATTGCAAGCCGAACAGTATAACATCATCTTGGTTAAGGTTTAATGCGGGACAAACAAAAAACATAAGAAATAATGCCTGGTATCAGTAGAATTCCATCAGATTGGGGCGTGTTATTGATTAAAGAATCAGGATCATCTGGTAACGGGTAAATTGCACCCCTTTGAATTGTGTATGTTCCAGATTTTTAACAGTGAAACCAAATTTTTCAAATAATGGTTTGGAAAACTCCGATGCGTCAGTCGTGACAGACTTTAGATCTCGTAGATTAATCTCACCAATCAGATGATTGAGTAGTGCCGTTCCTACACCCATGCGCATAACTTCCGGGGTAACAAACAGGGAAGAGATCCTACCCTTAGTCTCCAG
>JBNMOP010000143.1:0-6297 GCA_051275005.1 Gammaproteobacteria bacterium
CAGTCAAACTTGAATCAGCACCACCTTGTAATTGTCCCATGACCTGTAACAGGGTTGGCAAATCTGGTCCGCTAGCGTTGATATTTCCTATGATTGCCGGGGCATCAGTTTGAATATTTCGCCCACTCAGATCTGCGTTGATATTTGCACCAAGTATACTTGCCCGTAATTCTGAGATCTGGAGTTCATCTGCTTCCATATCAGCTTCGATAGCTGCAGAAAAATTAAAAGAACGGTCATTTAATCCTGCTAATTGGGTGGCCAGAGGTTCGATCTCTGCCACTTTAAATAACACAGCAAGATCGGTCCCGGTGAGGTTAATATTTGTCTGTAACGCAGGTTTTTCATCTAGAATATTGCTTGCATTGATGGTACCCGTCAGGTTCGCCCCCAGCGCATTAAAATCAAGATCACTGATGCGCATGGTTTCATCGTCCAGATTTATCCTGATTGCACTTTGCAGCGTGATGTTAGTGGAGTTTTGCGGCACATTTGGCCCAACCAACATCAAGCTAAAATCAAGTGGCGAAATATCATAGATTTCATTATCAAGATCGTAGGATATGGTACTGGTGAATGTTACATCAGCCACCAATTCTGGCTTATTTGATACCGCATCCAATGTCATGTTCACATCGATGGGTTCGCCGAAAATTAATTCCCCTGTTTTCAACATAAAATTGGATATAGCAGAACGGTTTCCATTGGTCTGGTCATCCCAGATAATACTCGCGTCGCGTATATCTACACCGCCCAATACCATGGCAGCCAGAGATATGTTACCGCTTTCTGATTGGCCACGGTCATCCTGCTGCTCAACCAGATCTTCCCAATTCGTCCGTCCTGCTACATCTGTTAATAGATTTACCGATAGCCCATATAAACGAACTGTATCAATTTCATATTTTTCCTGAAGTAGCGGCATAAGCTTGATACGCACCATAGTATGATCCGTATGCAGAAATGGTGAATCACCAAACCCTTGGGCATTCCCAACAGTAATTCCATTTGTTTCAAGACCTAGCCAGGGATAGATGGTTATGTTTATATCACCTTCAAAACTAAGACTGCGTCCCGTTTCTTCCTGAAATTTTTCTGCAATTAAAGATTTATAATCATTAGGATCGAGAGTCGATATATATATAATGAGAGCGGCACATGCAATAACAGCAAAGCCAAATAGAATTCCAAATACTTTGAGTATCGCTTTCATCACTTACCTGCCTATATTTTTTTTACGATTTAAAGTTTCCCAGGTAGTCTCGTCCTGCCTTGATTGCCTGTTTAACCTGAGACGGTGCTGTGCCACCTATATAATCTCTGGCATTGATCGATCCATTAAGTTCCAGAAAACTGTATACGTCCTCCTTAACATTAGGACAAAACCTGCCTAGTTCTTCCAGTGTCAATTCAGCCAGGTCCTTTTTCTGTGAAATAGCATACTGTACACTTTGACCAACGGCTGCATGGGCATCCCTAAAGGCTACCCCTGCCCTAACCAAATAATCGGCTAAATCTGTTGCGGTAGCATAACCCTGTTTTGCCGCATTCAGCATTGCCTCACGCTTTACGCTAATCGCCGGAACAATCCCGGAATAGGCTTGTAAACAGGCATGTAAGGTATCTACTGCATCAAATAAGGCCAGCTTGTCTTCCTGGTTGTCCCGGTTATAGGCCAGTGGTTGTGCCTTCATGAGGGTTAACATGGCCATTAAATCACCATAAACCCTGGCAGTTTTTCCTCTAACCAACTCAGGCACATCCGGATTTTTTTTCTGCGGCATAATGGATGAACCAGTACAGTAAGCATCATCCAGATCAATAAAACCAAATAGAGGATTCATCCACAGGATCAATTCCTCGGAGAAACGGGACAAGTGCATCATGCTTATTGACGCTACTGCACAGAACTCGATAATAAAGTCACGGTCACTCACTGCATCCAGAGAATTTTCAGCAACCCCATCAAACCCTAATAGTTCAGCCGTATATTCTCTATCTAACGGATAACTGGTTCCCGCCAGTGCAGATGCACCTAACGGTGATAAATTTATACGTTTCCGACAATCTGTTAATCGCTGATCATCACGTTTTAACATTTCAAACCAGGCCATCATATGATGCCCAAAGGTCACTGGTTGCGCGATTTGTAAATGGGTAAATCCTGGCATAATGGTATCGGATTCCTGATCTGCCAGATCACACAGTGACGACATCAATGTTTTTAATTGATACCGAATTGAATCAACTTCATCTCTGAGGTACAAACGCAGGTCTGTTGCAACCTGGTCGTTTCGGGAGCGGCCAGTATGGAGTTTTTTACCAGGCTCACCAATCCTTTCCACCAGGGCAGATTCGATGTTCATATGCACATCTTCAAGCTCTTGTTTCCAATCAAAATTGCCCGCCTCAATATCTGTTAGTATTGCGGACAATCCATTAATAATTGATTCACCCTCTTCTTCATTTAGAACCTTGATTCGAACTAACATCCGAGTATGGGCAATTGATCCCGTTATATCGTGCGGGTATAAACGATAGTCGAACGACACCGATTCTGTGAAATTTTCCACAGAACTGTCGGTTGCTTGTGTAAACCGTCCCCCCCAGGGCTTAACTGTTGTATGCTTGGTACTCATTTTTCAGATAATCCGGTAACTTTAAAATGAACAGTATAACTGATCATAAATGTATTCCAGTGTGGATTTAACTTTATGAGTGAGAATCGACAGAATATGGGAACGTTTTTACCCGATTTTTGCAATGCTAGAACAGTATTCGTCATCATACTATTGGCAGAACTCCTTGCTATTGTTATATCAATATCACAACAACCATATTTAACTATCAACATGGTGGATTTCGCAATGAACTCACTGTTCGTCCAGTGGGTGGCCCTTTGTAGTGCCGGAATGTTATGTATCTGCGGGCGGAGACTACGACGGTTTAATGATTATTGGGTTGCTTCCTTAAGTTACATAATCACCCTGGTGATCACCTTAATCATGACCGAGCTGGCATGGTATATTCTCAGCCATGAGCTGGGATACAGCTATTATAACAAAGGTCATGCCATTTTTTTGCTCAGAATAATGTCGATTAGCGCAATTGTTTGGGCGCTAGCATTACGCTATTTTTATGTACAACATCAATGGCGTTTACGAATACTATCAGAATCTGAAGCACGGTTTCAGGCGTTACAATCCAGAATAAAACCACATTTTTTATTTAATTGTATGAATACCATTGCAAGTTTAATTCGTCGCAATCCTTCACTGGCAGAAGAATCTATTGAAGATTTGGCAGATTTGTTTCGTGCCAGTCTTCAGGATACACAAAAGATTTGCACGCTAGGTGATGAAATTGAATTATGTAAACGATATTTACGCATTGAGCAACATCGACTTGGTGATAGGTTACGATCAGATTGGAAATTAAATAGCATACCCGAAGATATCGCCCTGCCTGTACTCAGCTTACAGCCATTACTGGAAAACGCTATTTATCATGGAATTGAACCTAATCCAGACGGCGGAACTATTTCAATCTCTGGAGAGATTACAAATGATGCAATTGTTATTACTATATTAAATCCATTCACCAATCAAAAAAGCGAACATCAAAAAAGAAATGGCAATCAACTGGCGCAGGAAAACGTCAGATTACGTCTAAGCTCATACTTTAATCAGGAAAATTTGTTACATATAGAACAACACGCAAATGAATACAAAGTCTCGATTATCATTCCATACACATAATGAAAATACTAATTGTTGATGATGAAGAGCTTGCCCGGCAACGAATTATAGATTTGTTATCCGACATTGATATTGAATATCTAACTATCCAAGCCAAGAATGGTTTACAAGCACTCGAAGTTACTGAAAAAGAAAAACCAGATATTGTTTTAATGGACATACGTATGCCAGGAATGGATGGGCTGGAGTCCGCCACACATATGTCAGTATTCTCACCGACGCCAGCAGTAATTTTTATTACCGCATTCGAAGAACATGCAGTTAAAGCATTTGAGGCTAATGCTATCGATTATCTCTTAAAACCTGTTCGATTAGAACGATTACGGCAGGCCCTGAATAAGGCAAAGATGATTAGCCACTCACGAATAAATCATTTTCAGGAGATGCAGGAGTTTAAATCTTCTCGATCTCACTTGAGCGTTTCCAGTCAAGGCAAAATCTTATTAATACCTTTGGATAAAATTTCTTGTTTCAAGGCTGATCAAAAATATGTAACAGCATATTGGGATGATCAACAAACACTGACGGATGAATCACTTAAAAACCTGGAGCAGGAATTTTCTGATACATTTATTCGTATACACCGTAATGCCCTGATTTCAACCAGCTATATAAACGCGCTCGAAAAAACCAAAGATGGAGCTTATATAATTAAACTAAACAATCTCGATGAAGAATTCACTGTAAGCCGAAGGCACATTCCGGAGATTAAAAAGAAATTAAAAAATATCTAGTATTAAATTGATAGAATTATTTCAACAATAACCCACCCTTCATTCCTGACTCTTCACAGATTCTCTTGCGGCAGCGAGATTTGCAAGACGTGCAATAACACCATAGGAATAAAAGCGGTTAGAATGAGCATCTGGAGATTGTTCCATATCAGGTGATACACAACAATCATCAAAGGCCAGCGGTTCGAATTGCATGCCGGGAGAATTCAGGTTTTCGTTTGCGCCTTTTTTAGCGTGAACGCGATAGAAACCACCTATTACATTCTTACCTATCATATAGACCACAGGTTCAGCAACCATCTTATCTGCTCCCCATGTTTCATTCGTGTACACGCCTTCTTGAATGATTACCTTGGTAACCTTTTTTCCGTCTTTGGTTTTTGACATACGGGTGCGGTCCTTTCTGTTTAGTTCCAGAATTTCCTCAGCACTATGCGCCATCATTACGCCCATACCGTAGGTCCCAAAATCTGCCTTAACCACCACATAGGGTTTTTGATCAACGCCATATTCATCATATTTTTTCTGAGTTGCAATCAAAAGCGCATCTACATTACTTTCAAGACAGGTATTCCCTTCCCGCTTCATAAAATCAATTTCACCGCAATTACGAAACAATGGATCGATCAACCACGAATCAATCCCTATTATCTCTGAAAATTCCGACGCGATTGTTTTGTAGTGGCCAAAATGAACGGATTTTAATCGACTAGACCAACCAAGATTAAGTGTCGGTGTAATAAATTGGCTAATATTTTTAAGGATGTCAGGTCGCCCACCGGACATATCATTATTTAATACTATAAGTTCAGGTTTAAAATCATCGATTACTACGCTATCACCCTCTCTCACTATCGGAAATAATTGAAGCTCCGTGCCTGAATCAAGTGAAATGGTGAACGGACCACTATCATCTGTTACTAATGCTCCAATTCGTACATCAAATCCTGCCTTATTAATCAATGTGTATAAAATCGCTACATTTTCCATGTAATACATATTGCGAGTATGATTTTCCGGTATTAGCAATATACGGTCGACATTACTTCCAATTTGTTCTACTGCAAGCTGAATTGATTGTATACAAATGGCTTCAAAATCAGAATTTAGATTGTTAAACCCGGCAGGAAAGAGGTTGGTATCTACCGGTGCAATTTTATATCCAGAATTTCTAATATCTACTGAAGCATAAAATGGTGCAGGGGTCTGTCGCCATTGTTTTCGAAACCATGATTCTATCTTTGTCTGATTATCAAGGATCTGCTTTTCTACTTGCAGCAACGAGCCAGTCAAGACTGTGGTTAAATGAGGAACCAGTGAAGTAGCGTTTTTCATGTGTCTTTATCTTTTTTGGTCGACCATTATACATGCGAAATGATCAAAAGGCTTTAAACCATATCTCCCCAATGTGTCTGACAAACAACCAGGGCTGCAACAGCAGCTGTTTCAGTTCTTAATATCCTCGGTCCAAGAGATATTCTCTCATATCCTGCTTGGTCACAAACAATCAATTCTTTCTGGCTTAACCCTCCCTCTGGACCACAAATCAATGAAATATTTGTTGGATTAGATTTTACAGTGGCAATTGTATTTTCGGACGCAGGATGGAGGACAATTTTATTTTGATTCTTATCAGACTGTACCCAGTCTTCCAAAGAAGATGGAGAAAGTATTACAGGCAGTATATTGCGCTCACATTGTTCACAAGCACTGACGATTATTTTTTTCCAATGAGCCATCCTTTTTTTTGTACGATCCAGATCGAGTTTAACGTTACTGAATTCTGACAATAATGGAATTATTTT
>JBNMOP010000144.1:0-6290 GCA_051275005.1 Gammaproteobacteria bacterium
ATTAACGGACTTAAAAGTGATAAAACGGCCATAATCAAAAGTCCTACACTGATGGGATGGGTTACAAATATAGAATAATCTCCCCCGGAAATTATTAATGCCCTGCGAAAATTCTCCTCCAGTATACCGCCAAGGACTAATGCCAGAATGATAGGTGAGACTGGAAAGTCTAATTTTTTGAGTGCATAGCCCAACAAACCAAAACCAAACATGGTCCACACATCAACAATGCTGTTGCTATAACCGTATGACCCCACAATTGAAATAATCGCAATCACTGACAATAACAAGGGTTTTGGGGCAGAGATAACCTTAATCCAGAGTGGAACACCGAGAAGCCCTAAAAATAACTGAACAAAACACGCCACAAATAAACCTGCAAAAATTCCGTAGACAATTTCTCCATTTGTTTGAAAAAGCAGCGGTCCAGGTTGAATGTTATGTAACATTAATGCACCTAGCAATACCGCTGAAGTAGCAGATCCCGGAATACCCAAGGTCAACAATGGTACCAACGACCCACCTACCACCGCATTATTTCCTGCCTCTGGTGCTGCAACGCCTTCAAGACACCCTTTACCAAATTGATCCTTGTTTTTCGAAAAGCGCTTAACTTCGTTATAACAAATAAAGGATGTGATAGTTGCGCCAGCACCCGGCAGGACACCGATAATTGAACCGAGTATTGAGGAATGCAAATAGACTTTCCATAATCTTGCCAATTCCCTGATCTTTGGCATAGCAAAGGACAACGTAACACCCTTGGCGGAACTAAATCCTTTTTCAATGTCATAAAAAACTGATGACATGGCAAACAACCCTATCAGTGCAGGAATAAAACTTATGCCATCCATTAATTTTGTAACGCCAAAGGTATAGCGTTCCTCACCGGTAAAACCATCCAGCCCTATGGTTTTGAGAAATAATCCGATGAACATTACCAGAAATCCTTTCAGTAAATTATCACTGGCAAGACTGGCAATTATAGCAAGACCAAAAACCGCAAGGGAAAAATATTCCGGGGCACCAAAGGACAAAGCAACATTGGCCAGCGGTTCGGAAAATGCAAAAAGGACAATAGCACCGATCATGCCACCAATACTTGATGCAACGACCGAGGTAGTTAACGCGAAACCTGGTTTGCCTTGCTTAGTCAGTTCATAGCCATCAAGCATCGTCGCCGCTGCAGCCGGTGTGCCCGGGGTGCCTATGGCAATCGCCGTAATTGAACCACCGTATTCCCCTGCCAAATAAACAGAGACAAGTAACAGAACTGATACCATTGGATCCATACCAAAGGTAAACGGGACCATCAATGCAACCGCAGTGGATGCACTTAACCCTGGGAGCACACCACATAGAATCCCAATTAATACACCGGAAAATATCGCCACGTAAGCTGGCACATTAGCAATGGTAGAAAAACCGAGTATAAGATTATCTAGCAAAAACTAATCCCCTAACAAACCCTGAGGAAGGGGTATATTCAGTACTTCTACAAACACGCCATACAATGCTGCTGTCACAACAATTACACTCAAAAAAATTAGACGGTAACGTCGAAATCCAACCATGTACGGAAGCACAAAAAGAAAGAGTGGCGTGAGGATAAAAAAGCCTATTTTTTCTAATAGTGCAATGTATATCACCATTAATACGATGGTATAAAAACCTTGATTGGATGTGCTTTTTTTCTCCTCCACTGTCGGTGCTGGTCTTAAGATTAACAGGCCAGAAACAAGGATAGTGCAAACCAATATCAATCTTGGATAACTAGAGGCTGCCATTGCTCCGGGAGAATAGGCTTCATCCATACCACCAATAAGGAGATACAGAATTGCTGATATTGTAATGACAATTACAGCAAAAATTCTATCTGAATGACGAAAAAAATTTACAATTCTCATATTAAACACTCAACACATTTCTTCAAAAATGAATATATTAAAAATTTTACGACAGAATTAATAATGCTAATTTCCTTTAATGACAAAATTAATTTTTTTAATTTTGTATCTTGCTGAAAAGAATATATATTATCAGAGTTTAACGATGTGACCAGGAAATGTAACCCTTGAATTTAATGCGTAGCGATATTCTCAAGGTAGGCACAGCAACTGCGACTATAGGTTTACAAGGATGGCAATTAGACATCATTCAACCCGATGGTTTGATTTTAGCATTTAATTTTGACATCCTGACGAGCATACAACTAAATCAATGATCAAGGATCTGACATGTCACGTGCAAATATCGGATTGATAGCTGGATTGTCACTGTTCGCCATTCTGGTACTGATGCCAACACCAGACGGAATGCCTATAGAAGCTAAACATGTTGCAGCGGTTGCGACGTTAATGGCGATATTCTGGATGACAGAGGCCATTCCCATACCTGCGACTTCGCTCATACCAATATTTTTGTATCCACTGCTGAAGGTCATGCCGGGTACACAGGTCACGTTATCGTACGCTAATCACCTTATCTATCTATACATGGGTGGTTTCCTCATCGCCGTGACCATGGAAAAGTGGAATCTACACAAACGCATCGCCCTGCAAACCATTCGCGTCATTGGAATTACCCCGGATAAAATCGTCCTGGGTTTCATGGTGGCCACTGGATTTCTGTCCATGTGGATCAGTAATACCGCCGCGGCTATGATGATGGTGACCATTGCCATGGCCGTTGTCAGTCAAGTAATTAAGGGGATTGGTGACGACGATACCCTAAGCGTTGATACACGGGTGGGTCATTTCAGGTTTGGTGCCGCACTGATGCTGGGGATTGCTTATGCTGCCTCGATAGGTGGCGTTGCTACCCTGGTAGGCACGCCGACTAATGCTGTTTTTGCCGGTATTGTTGAAAGTACCTTTGGTGTCACTATCAGCCTGGTAGATTGGATGAAGATAGGCTTTCCCATTGCTGTCGTAACATTGTTTACAACATGGTTTCTCCTGGTCAAGGTCATTTATCCGAGTGAGATAACACATCTACCTGGTGGTAAAGAAATCATTCATCGTGAACTCAAGTCGCTGGGTAATATGAGTAAGGAAGAAAAGATGGTATTGGCCATCTTTTCCACAGTAGCCACTCTGTGGATCCTTCGTGGTTTCGTTAAGATCGATGCAATAAGTATGGTCGCTGATTCAACCATCGCAATTGGCGGCGCGGTGTTATTATTTATGCTGCCATCAAACTTTAAAAAGCGGGAATTTTTGCTGGACTGGGATACCGCAGTAAAAATCCCCTGGGATATACTTTTGCTATTCGGGGGCGGCTTTGCACTGGCAACAGGTTTCAGTGAATCAGGTTTGACCACCTATATGGCAGGTAAACTTACTATCCTTGAAGGCACCAGTATCTACCTCATCATACCTGTCGTTGCCACAATGATTATATTCCTGACTGAATTGACCTCCAACACCGCCACCAATTCAATCATGCTACCCATAATGGCCGCCCTCGCTGGTGCCATGATGATTCATCCCTTTGGGCTTATGATCACAACCACAATTGCCGCGTCTTTTGCATTTATGTTACCCGTGGCCACCCCGCCCAATGCAATTGTATTTGGCAGTCGTAGCGTCACAATTGATCAGATGATGAAGGCCGGTATCTGGTTAAACATTCTTGGGATAATCTTCATTTCTGTATTTATATTATTCCTTCTACCTATAGTCTGGGATATCGATCTCACAAGCTATTCATTACCAATTCAGAATTGAGAATGTAAAGATAGCCTTAATGAATACTATCGTAGAGGTTTGATCCTCTAGCGACTCAATACGAACCAGACATGGATTTAATAACACAAGGGATACTTGGTGCCGCTACCGCGCAGGCGGGGGCAAAGAAGGATGAAGGTAAAATTGCTACCGCCATCGGATTCATTGCAGGAATGATCCCTGATATTGACAGTTTTATACAACACCCTGAAGATCCACTATTCGTCCTGGAATATCACCGCCATTTTACTCACTCGCTTATATTCATCCCATTTGCCGCGTTTATTCTTGCCATAATTACCCACCGGGTACTCAGCAAAAAAATAAGTATTCGTCGATTATTCTATTATTCTCTCCTTGGTATTTGTTTGGCTGCCCTACTTGATGCCTGCACCAGCTACGGCACACACCTGTTATGGCCATTTTCTGATGAACGTATAGCATGGAATATTATTGCAATTGTTGATCCAGTATTTACATTGTTGCTATTCGTTCCATTGGTTTTTGGACTACTCAAGAATAATCCTGCTCTCTCTCGGATAGGACTAATAGTTGCAGCAAGCTATCTCGGTCTTGCAACAGTACAATCTAATCGAGCGTATGATGTCGCAGAAGAAATGATTTTAAATCGTGGTCATAATGCAGAACGTTTACTAGTAAAACCAACTCTGGGGAACATCCTGTTGTGGCGTTCTATTTATTCATCTAATAATGAAATATTTGTAGATGCAATCCGAGTTGGTATTATTGCTGACAATAAAATCTATAACGGCAGTTCGTTACCACTATTGGATCTGAAAACAATGAATCCATATCCTGAGAATACTCGCGGCAGGACAGATTTAGTCCGTTTTGCAAAATTATCAAATAACTGGTTGGCATATGACCCGTCTCAACCGGATTTAGTAGGCGATATTCGTTATGCCATGCTTCCAACCAGCACGATTCCACTGTGGGGCGTTCGGCTAGCACTTAGCCAACCCGATAAACACATGAACTTTGAAACTAATCGAAACTTTACAAGAGAAATGCGACATGATTTCATGTCCATGCTGCTCGGTCGCACGGACATTCATTAATATTTTGAACTATTTTTAAACTTTAAGGTGATTTTTAGTCAGAAATACAGCTTTTAATTATTGCAAAACAATTTAATTCAGAACACCTTAGTGAACTAGAGAGGAAACCACACTTAAATGTTTAACAGTTTTAACATGCAACGAATTCTGAAACATATATTCGTGTTTACACTTATATTCAATGTTTTATTTCATGAGGCATATGCTGCAGGATTACAGTTTAAGTCGGAGTTACAAAATTTCGAAATTGAAATAGTTGCAGAGGGACTAAGTCACCCCTGGGGAATGGTATTTCTTGCTGAGGCTGATCTGCTGATCACAGAACGGACGGGCAAGTTAAGATACATCAAGAATTGGCAATTACTAGATGATGCTATAAGTGGGTTGCCCGAGATTAACGAGGTTAATCAGGGTGGATTGTTAGGTATTACCCTACATCCTGATTTTAAAAATAACCATCTGGTGTACCTTTCTTATGCTGGTGAAGAGAGGCGAAAATACGGCACCGAAGTTTTGCGGGGGACCCTGGAAGGTGAACATCTAGCTAATATAGAAATTATATTCAAGGCATTACCCAAGCAAGAACGGGGCTTACATTTTGGCTCCAGATTGGTATTCGCTGGAGACGGTAGTCTTTTTATATCCCTGGGAGACCGTGGCGCTAAACCTTCCCTGGGTCGCGGCCACCCGGCGCAACAACTGAATAGTCATTTAGGCTCGTTGATCCGGATACATGATGATGGCAGTGTCCCCTCAGATAATCCTTATGTGGGACGACCCGGTTACAAACCTGAAATTTATACCTATGGCAATCGTAATATGCAGGGCATGGCCTTGCATCCTGATACCAATCAGATCTGGACACATGAACATGGCCCTCAGGGTGGAGATGAAATCAACATAATGAAATCCAGTATCAATTATGGCTGGCCGGTAATTACTTACGGCGTAAATTACGGGTCTGGCACAAAAATAGGGGAAGGGATTTTTAACCGTGATATGGAACAACCCATTCATAAATGGGTCCCATCAATCGCACCATCTGGCATGCTATTTTATACTGGAAACCGTTTTCCTCAATGGAAGGGTAACCTCTTCGTAGGTTCATTAAAATTTGGTCATTTGATTCGTTTGGGAATAACTGGTGATACAATTAACAGCGAAGAACGTCTGTTAAATTTTGAATTTGGTCGGATACGGGATGTGACACAGGGACCTGACGGTAATATTTATATGCTCACTGACAGTTCCAATGGCAAGTTATTGCGCTTAAGCCCAATAGATTAATCCTCATAAAAATAATAAATAAACGATCGAGACATGACTGCTTCATGTCTTTGGTAAATATTGTAAATTCTAAATTAATACTCTACTGAGAGTAACGAATTCTTGGATACTGATGTGTAAATGTTCGCATTTTTTGAAAATCTGATTAAACCATTCCCTCAGGCAGAGCCAGCCCGGCCGCCAGATACTCTGTATG
>JBNMOP010000145.1:0-6278 GCA_051275005.1 Gammaproteobacteria bacterium
ATGAAGGTCCGGCATATGAGGAGGAAAATTTACGCACACGTATAGAGAATGTTACCGAAGACTTGATTGAGGTTGGCACACGCATTGCCGACACTATGGTTGATGTTTGCGCAGATCGTACTGATCTTAATGTATTAGATCTCCTGAACGAACATTCAGTCAATGTTTCAGACAGGATTAACATACGAACAGCAGCGTATACACCCTTCGGATTCATAGATGGTAAGCCAGAGATGTGGCAAGTGTTTGAGAAAGGCGCAAAAAAATCTGATTTTCTAGGTTCGCTGCCCGAAGCTGATGATATCGATCACTATCCCGATCATATTGGTTTTGAAGAGCACTGCGTCCGAATGTTGGATCTGGCGCGTCGTGAAAAAAAAATACTACATGTTCATACTGATCAACGAAACGAACCTTCAGAACGTGGTACAGAAAGACTCCTGGAGGTTATTCAACGTGAGGGTCCAGTCCCAACAAAAGATAATCAAACAATGGTATGGGTAGTTCATATGATTTCACCTTCCACTTATGAAGAGGATCGCTTCAATCATCTCATAGACGGATTGTTGGAAAATGAAGTTGGTGTTATCTGTTGTCCCTCTGCCGCCCTCGGAATGCGACAATTACGACCAATATCTTCCCCTACCTACAACAGTATACCGCGCATACTGGAATTAGCTGCGGCAGGTGTGCCCATTAGACTTGGCAGCGATAATATTGCCGATATTTGCTCACCTAGCACAACGCCAGACCTTACCGATGAAATTTTTATTTTATCAGCAGCATTACGTTTTTATAATATTCACATACTGGCAAAATTTGCCTCAGGGATACCTCTAAATAACGATGACCGGGAAATAATTTCCGAGCATCTTCGTCTTAATGATGAGGAAATAAAAAAATTCCTGCTTAATTCTAAACAACCAGATACGCGATAAGTCATAAAAAATCGGTTTCCTTTAAACAGTTCTAAAGATAATTTCATCCCAAATGAATGCAAAAGATAGTGTCCCGGATAATATTGATCTGGTCGGCACCCAATTTATAAATAATCCCTATCCAATTTACAGTGTCTTGCGCCGTGACAGGCCCATAGTTCCACTGATAGCTGGAGGGCATCTACTTACCCGTCATTCGGATATAGTTAATGTTCTAGGTAGCCCATTATTCGGCAATGCACCATCACGTTTTTCAACCTTACATTCCAGAAACAAGGGGAAATATACAGCAGCAGATCTCGCAGCTAACATCCTGCCATTTCTGGACCCTCCAGAACATACTGCGCCACGTCAAATTATTACCAATGTATATCGAGAAAGATTCACGTCATTTACTCAGGAGATCAGCGCTCTGGCAGATCGATATGTTACTACTGCTTTTGAAAAAGGTGCCACAGAGGTAATTTCTCAAATCGCCGAGCCTTTTTCTTTGGCAACAATGTGTCGGTTTTTAGGTTTACCAGAGACTGATGGTCCGATGCTCAAAAATCTAACAGACAGTTTTTTTTATCTATTCGCACCAATTACTGACCCAAAGAAATTTGTAACTGTTAACGAGAAAATCGTAGAGTTTAGAAACTATTTCGCCGAGCAACTTCAGCATCGTAAAAACAAACCGTGTGCAGACCTGATCACCAATATGATTAGGGCTGAACATCAAGGTCACACCATGACTGATAATCAGATTATTGATACCTGCATATTACTATTTGCCGATGGTGTGGAAAACGTACAGTATGGAATCGGTAATATTCTGATTCAACTTGGCACTCAACCTGATCATCTGGCTGATATAGTGAATACCAGTTCAACCACAAATCTGATAATCAGTGAAGCAATGCGGTTAAATCCACCCGCACAATTGATTCCACGGATTGTCCTTGAAGACACAACATTTGCAGATACAACACTAAACGCGGGATCCCCTGTTTTCCTGTCTCTTGCGAGCGCCAATCGAGACGAAACAATTTTTGATAAACCAGACTCCTTTGTCGTTAATCGTGACAGAACAAAGGCGCTTACGTTTGGTTCGGGACGTCATGCATGTATTGGTGGCTCGCTCGCAATACTTCAAAGTAGTGCTTTGATTTCATCACTATCCCGATCAGGATTTACCGTCAAGACACTTCCTCACGAGGTAAAATATATTCCTCGTTTCGGCCACCGCTGGCCTTCAGCTGTGACCATTGCTTATTAATCCATTCAGTAAATGATGAGAAAATTAATATTAATATTAGGTAATAGTCATATTAATTCATTCCGTATATCTTTTGACAAGATAATGAAAGATAAAGATGTCTCTACAGAGGTTGTTTACGTCAGTACCAATTTGCTAAAGTTTCAATGGGGCGATTTTACGAATAACGCTTATTTAAGGCATCTGCAATATAAAGACAGACTTGCTCCGGATATTGACCTCAGAGACAGAAAAATCAAAATAGATTTGGTAATGATGGGAATGGGCTTGCTAGGGACTGGCATCCTGATTCCATACGGTAAAATTTTATCTATCCCTAAAGACGATATTCTGAACGCCAGAAAATATACGCCGACATTACCATTGCTTTCAAAAGTTCTAAATGGTGTCGAATCACAAGATGGCACTGATATAATATCTGAAGAAAATGCAAGAATTAAATATAAGAATTTCTTCGAGATACAAATGTCCAGAATATATCAGTTACGCAAAGAAGGTAGATATAGGTCAATAAACTGGATTGCTGAACCCGATATGACGCAAAGTGCCGGAATCTTACGCTTTGGAGAGGATATGATTCAGAGCGGACTTTATGCAACGCATAGACGACTGGCGAGAAATTTTTTTGACCAGCTAATCATGAAAAATAGATATGAGGATAAATTTATTCTTCATCCTGAGCAGTATTCTTTGCCTACTGGATTTGTCGATGACCGTTTTCGTGGCTCAAAGAATCCTTACGATGTGCATCTTTCCCCTGAATATTTTCGAGAAAGTTCTTTAACGCTATTGGATAGACTTGAACCTTCATGGATGAAGCTCAAAATTATTAAATATTTAGTTGGAAGAATCTGGCCTATCAAAAGTAAAGATATATGAATGATATCTTCCTTTTACGCCTAAAAGATCGGGGTAATTTAGCATCACAATCTATAGCATTATCGGCACTAGGTTACCGTAATCTTGACTATGACTCTTTAGCCAGAATTATCGAGAATATTGTGGAGGATCTCCGCAACATGGGTATTAATAAACATGATCCCATTGCATTTATTACTGACAGTGATCCCGCTACGGCTATCCTTGGTTTAAGTCTGATGTCTCACGCAATTGCTGTGCCATTAAACCCTGACAACAAGCAGAATGAAATAGAGTCTCTTTTTTCGCGGATACCGATAAAACTCGTTATCATCCCTGCAGGGCAGTCGAACAGCATAAAAAAAATGTTCGAATATTTAGACATACCTATCATTGAGTTTAATGTGAATGAGTGGAATATCGAATTTATTCCTGCACAAAGGCCGGACCATAATGTTGAGAGTGACGTATACCATCAATACTCGGATGATACGGCGCTTATTCTACAAACTTCTGGTTCAACAGCCGCACCTCGAATAGTCCCTTTGAGTCATCGAAATCTATTGGCTGCAGCTGATAATGTTATCCGATCACTCTCACTAACAGAAGTAGATAGTTGCATTCATATGCTACCGATGTTTCATATCGGAGGTTTTGTCGATGTACTTATGGCTCCACTATTAAGCAGCGGGAAAGTCATTTTTAATCAGGGCTTTGACTCAAATAGATTTTTTCAAGTTAATAGGACATTCACCCCGACATGGACGCAAACTGTGCCTGCAATGTTACAGGAACTGATAGATGTCGCTAAACAAAGTACGCCAGATACTAGACAATCCAGACTTAGATTCATCCGTTGTGTCTCCTCACCATTACCAGAACGCATGTATCACTCAGCTGGCAAGTTATTTTCGACCTCTATCGTCGAAATTTATGGGATGACTGAATCTGCTGGCGTTATTACTAGCAACCCGATCCAGCAAGAAAAACAAAAAGTCGGTTCGGTAGGTATTAGCGCTGGCCCAGATCTTCGCATCGTATCTGAGGACGGAGTATTACTCGATCCACTGCAGACAGGAGAAGTACAAATACAAGGTAATAGTGTCATGCGAGGTTATTTACTCGACAAGTCGGCAGAGTTTAATGACCCAGAATTTCAAGACGGCTGGTTGAAAACAGGTGACCTTGGGTACCTTGACGACGAGGGTTATCTCTTTTTGACCGGCAGGCTTAAAGATATTATCAATCGTGGTGGAGAAAAAATTTCACCTTCTGAAATTGATCAAATTGTATTGCAACATCCGATGATTATAGATGCCGCTAGTTTTGCTGTTACGCATCCTGTACTCGGAGATGATATTGCTTTGGCGATTGTTGCAAAACCAGGAAATCTATCCATAGAAGAAAGTACGCGGGCCTTCTTAAAAGATAAACTTGCGTATTTCAAAATTCCGAATCAGATTATCATGGTTGACGAAATACCTCGCGAAAATGGAAAGCTTAAACGTCATAAACTGGCTGACCAACTTTTAAGGAAAGAGTGTGATCCTGGGAATAAATCGTCTTCCACTACCTCACTGGTGGATAGCGTCAGTAAAGAACTTGCTGAGATATGGACCTTTGTATTGAAGACAGATCAAATCGGAATGGATGATGATTTCTTTTACATGGGCGGCAATTCATTACTTGCGATAATTTTAGTTAATGAATTACAGGAAAGATGGGGAGTCTCAGTTATTGTTTCTACAATTTATGATGCACCAGTACTACGTGATTTCGAACAACAATTGAAAAAAGAATATCCAATGCTAATCGACAAAATCAGGGAGAATTCCAACCTGGAATAGAAGTTTAATAATCTAGCTAACTACTACTCTACAGGACTTCAGTTAATTGGCGCGTCCTGAAGGACCAAGGTACCTCTTGAGGGTAATCGTTAAATTTGTCTGGAACAAAATTGGACGGGCTTTAGCCCGCATGAAATGCGAAAACCAAGAATCGTATTCGTCAACATCTGTCCTTCTGGTTAGTAGGTTGCTGATCGAATATTCAAGCAAAAAAGCGGAATAACGCCTATATTTCCTGTCAGATCTAGATGAGTTTGATACTAGAGGCGCAGGAGCAATGAGATAGCTAATTTAGAAAAGGTCTTTTATACTTCCAATATATTGTTATGGAAACCATTAAAGGAAAAATCCGTGTTCATGCGGGATACCACAAGTGCCTAACCAGATATTCAAAAAAGGTCTACAACAGTTTATGTAAACAACGCCTGTCGTCTGTTCAACGTTTCAGACATTTCTTTCATCATCTCGATCTCTTCTACGATAAATGTCAGCTATTTAATATTTGTTCGATCAGTGGTAATTACATCGATCTGGATCGTTTCGATGATATTCGGGTAGTGCGCTTGATACGTGATCCGCGTGATCTTATTATTTCATCTTATTTCTACCATAAAAGGGCTGCTGAACCCTGGACTAAACTGATAAACCCTACTGACCAGGACTGGAAGCAAGTAAGAGGAACTGTTCCCGCTGATTTGCCAACAGACAAAACTTTTGCCAAATACTTAAATGATGTTTCCATGGAGGAGGGATTACACGCTGAGATAGAGTTTCGAAAATTCCACTATCAAAGCATGCTTGAATGGCCAGAGAATGATCCTAGGGTAATTCTTTTTAAATATGAGGACATTATTGGAAATGAGGCACAGGCGTATTGGAAAATCCTTTCGTTTTTTGGGTGCTCATTACCCACGAGATTCATCGGAAGTCGACTAGCTAAACGATTCAGCGCAAAAAGTAAACTTGCGGCTGTAAAACACATACGCAATCCAATCAGTGGCCAATGGCGAGAACACTTCACTCCTGGGCTGACCAAGAGGTTCAATGAGCTCTACGGAGAAGTATTAAATCGCTATGGTTATTCTCGAGATTAATTAAAATTTAATTTCAAATTCATCCCCAATTTTTCAATGAAAATATCTGGGCATGCAATACCATAATTAATGTCTATTATACGAGGCGCTCTAATGCTGGGCGCGTAGATTTTGTATTGGTCTGAACATTCGTTTTGAGTTGGTAGCCGACTGAAATGGTCTACTAATACCGGACACCGAGTTAAGGCGGTAAACTGCCAAAACGAGGTGAACGATGACGACACAAAAACGAACAAGACGGAAGTATACAGAAGACTTCAAACGCGATGCGGTAGCCCTGGTT
>JBNMOP010000146.1:0-6276 GCA_051275005.1 Gammaproteobacteria bacterium
CCCAACGACAGTTCGCCATTTGGGTCTGCCCTCTACTTGTAACATGCAGTGATTATTCAGGAACTCCAGGACAAAACGTATTGGAAATTGACGAAATTGTTCTGCGGGGCAGGACCATAATGAGGCACCCAGTGGTACCAGAAAATATTCAACAAAATGTTTGCTATAGCGATTTCTCTTTGTAAATTCATCTACAGTAATATGATCATCAATGTTATTTGCCAGAGTTTGAGGTGCATTTGCATGGAACTTGAGGATGTCACGCAACATGACCAAGAATTTAGGGTTTAAGAGATTACGGCGTTGGCTAAAAATTTTATCAAGATTGCTGCCATTGTATTCCAACCCCGAACGCTGACAACGCACACTAAAGCTCATATCTGATTCATTGCTTTTTATATCCAACTGACTAAAAAGACGACATAAATTAGGATAATTCTGTTCATTAAAGACAATGAATCCGGTATCCACCGGGATAGTCCTGCCAGATTCATCCACTTCGATAGTGTTAGTGTGACCACCAACATAGTCATTAGCTTCAAAAACATCAACTTCATGTTTCCTGTTAAGAATATGTGCAGCAGTTAATCCTGATATGCCACTACCAATGACCGCAATTTTCATGGGAGAGCACCTTTCTCGGCTTCCCGAAAAACAGATATTGGAACAGGATTTATATTGGAAATAAGTCCAATCTTGGACATTAAATATAATGCAATATAACTAAGGTCCAATTCCCACCAATAAAATCCCTGTCGAGTGGACACCGGAAAACGATGATGATTATTGTGCCAACCTTCACCCAGTGTTAACAATGCGAGGAGATAATTATTTCGGCTGTCGTCATTGGTATTAAAGCGTCGATGGCCAAAACTGTGACATAGTGAATTAATAGTAAAAGTAGCATGGTACAGGGCTACCGTTGAGATAAAAAACCCCCATACCAGTAACTGTAGGCCATTAGTTTCAAGATCTGGCATCCAGTTCTGTAGAACATTGCCTAAGATATAACAACAAACCGCAAGAATTAGAAACGGAAGCCAGTCAACTCTCTCCAATACAGTCAACTCAGGGAATTTGACCATATCTTTAACCCGGTCATAATCGGGAGCAAATTGTTTTTTCTTAAAAAACCAGAGTGTATGACTATTTAACATCCCATTTTTTGGAGAATGGGGGTCGCGCTCCGTATCTGAACTCAGGTGATGTTCCCGATGGTGGCTGGCCCACCATAAAGGACCTCTTTGGCCAGCGGTACATCCCGCAAATGCCATGAGAAATTGCATAGTCCGGGATACTCGATAGGTTCGATGGGAAAAATAGCGATGATAGAATGCTGTAATAAAAAACATGCGCGATATATACAGAAACAAAGCAAATGTGATAGCAAACCAGCTTACCCCTACGGTGAATACGGTGAGGCAGCCCAGATGGATAAGTATAAAAATACCAAAACGCCAACCGTCAATTCGATCTTTCTCCTTATCATTCAAGTTTAAATACAGAGACTTATCGTTTATCAGCCAATACCACAACCGGGACGTTTTAAAATTTACTATTGCTCTCATGTAATTATTACATTTATTTTGAAACCGACTGATAGCGTAGGCTTAACGTTGTGAGGACGATGTCGATTAAATGTGAAATTCAGGTGAAAATTACAAAATCAGCAGGTAGATATTAATTCTCATCTGGATTGTATACAGGGAAATGTACTGTAATAGTGGTACCCTTGTTTACTTCGCTTTCTATATTGATAGGCCAATGAAAGCGGTCAGATAACATTTTTACGATGGTTAAACCAACACCATATCCACCTCTTTGTCTGGATTGCCCTCGTTGAAATGGTTTAAACATTTTCTCCACATCTTCGCTTGGCATACCTATGCCACTATCTTTGATAGTAAGCTGTTGACCGGTGATGTTAATCGCAACATTACCATCGTCTGTATAGGAGTAGGCATTACGAATTAGATTACCAATTAAAATTGACAATACTTTATCTGATGCTTTAACAGTTAGTTTTTTTTGCACATCAAAACTGACATCAATTGACTTTCCTGACAGCAATTCCTGTGCTCGGTCCATCTCTTCTTCAACTACATCATTAACACATACTGGATCCAGAGAAAGGGCATTATCTGATTCGCGCGCTAGTAATAGTAATGCTTGTATCAGTTCTTCCATATCTGCGGCATTATTTTTAATACGCACAACTGTTCGCCGGTTAGCATCGCTCAGGTTGACATCGTTCAGTAGTAATTCTGATGCGATCTTGATGACCGTTATTGGGCTGCGTAATTCATGACTGACATCACGGGTAAAATTCCGTTCACGCAATACGAATGACTCAATACGATCGGAAAGTTTCAATAAGGCTGCTGTCAATGTACGGACATCATGATCTGAATTGGAATAGTCGGAGAGGATGATTTTAAGATCCGTGGAAAAATCGTCGCTACCGGGGTCAAGACTTTCCACATCCTTGCTCAACTTGATAATTGGTGAGACAGCCCTTGATGAGAAACGGTACGTAAGCCAACTGGATAAATAAATGATGATTAATAGGCCAGCAAGGGGCAACATTCCAAATAATAGGGTCAACTTACCTACCTGTTGTCCATCAAAGACCAGTAGCAATTGCTTATCAAATGCTGCACTGGTATAGACAACAAAAAAATCGGATTCTTCTTCACCAAATTCATGAAAGCCAGCTCCAAGGTCCATTAAACTTTCAGGCAATTGGTTAGAATGATCCGGGAGCAGGTAACCGGTCAGGTTATAAGTAAATGGGGGTGAAAAGTCATTGTCTCGCTCATATTGTGACCAGAAATGTGTGGCCTCGTCTTCAAGTGCCTGTCTTATGAGAATATCACCGAGGACATATCGTGCCGCATAGACACCGGTGAGTGCTGCAATACTGATCAGAAATGCCTGTAGTATAAATGCCTGCCAAAGGCGATGACCTATACCTTTACTAGTTTTCATCAGGTGCAACGACACGATAGCCGGAATTTTGTACTGTATGCAGTAGCTGAACATCAAATGGCCGATCCAGAGATTTCCGCAGGTTATACAGATGACTACGCAAGGTGTCGCTGTCCGGCAATATATCCCCCCATATTTGTCTTTCAATATCGCGACGGCTTACTACCCGGGGAGATTGCTGCATTAAAATTCGTAAAATTTTTGCACCTATGGGTGTCAGCTTTATATTTACAGTTCCTCGTTTCACCTCCATGGTGCCTGTATTGAATACCAAATCAGCAATTTGTAAAGTTTCTGGAGAGATCTGTCCCCGCTGGCGCCGTATCAATGCGCGTACCCTGGCTTCCAGTTCCTTTATTTGAAAGGGTTTTACCAGGTAATCATCGGCTCCGGCATCCAGTCCGGTAATTTTATCCTGTAGAGTATCGCGTGCTGTCAGAATAATTATTGGTGTAGCATTACTGGCTTCTGTGCGCAGTTTTTCCATCAACTCAATTCCATCAATGCCAGGTAACATTAAATCCAGAATAATTGCATCATAATCGCCAGAAACTGCAAGATGTAGTCCTGTGATACCGTCAGCAGCATAGTCCATAACAAACCCGCACCCTTCCATGTATTCACAGACCAAGTCTGCAATATCAAGGTGATCTTCTATTAATAATATACTTCCTGCCGGTTCATTCTTCATGGTCATAAAATACTGTATTCGAGTAAGCATATATTAAAGTGTTGGCAATGTGAGGATTATGTGAAAATTACTTCTTAAAACTGTTTAAGAAATATCAACATGCTTATTTGTGTCAATTTCGATCCGAATCAGTATGTCTATTTTGGCACTTGAAAGAAAACGTAGCCACTTTGTAGCTTTGTATGACTTAATCAGGCTAATGTACATTACATTGTGGATACGTTTGGTAGTACGAGGCCCGCAAGGTATTGATTGATAAAGCGCCTGGAATCTCAGGGTGCATCTTCGAACCCGAGAGTTACAGGTTCAAGTCTTGTCAGGCGCGTCATAAATTAATATTTATTAACAGCACTTCTATAATGGTCAACGTACACATCAATTACTCAAGATTTCTTGGAGAAATGCGATAGCGATATAGATTGAATTATATTAAGAAATTATTCGGTTAGATTAGTTAACTTGTCATCACCCCTTTTATTATCACGTAAAATTCACATTTAATATGGAATTATTTAAAGCATTATAATTGTGATTCAGGAAGCTGACAAAATGAAACCAATATTACTGATTTTCCTAGTAACGCTATCGATGATGGCTAGATCTGCGGAATTACATATACAGATATTTAATTCACCATCTGACGGCCAGTTGGTATTCCAGGTATATGATTCTGCTGACGCCTTCGGTGATTTTAGAGGCCCGGTTAAGGAAGCCAAATTCCCCGTCAACGACGATGGTGAATACATCATTTCAGATGTCAACGCTGACAGGATTGCAGTACTTGTCTATCATGATGCAAATCAGAATGGCATTCTTGATAAAAACTTTATTGGTATCCCACGAGAGGCAATTGGCCTATCTAATAATTACCGTCCCAAAGGCCCTCCGAGCTTTGATCGGGCCAGCTTTGTGCCAGATGATATGCAAACCACCAAGCTCGACATGGAAATATTCCAGGTTCTGGGGGAACGCGGTCAATGGGGTATTGGTGTTGGCATGATTGGCAAGACAACGCCCTATCTCAACGCCAGCCAATCTGTATACCAGATTATACCGGTGGTAACTTATATAGGTGAAAGGTTACAGGTGTTTGGCCCCAATCTCAGATATGGGTTGTTGGGTAGCGGTAATGCCCGTCTCGCACTCTCCGCGGAATACCGGATTGGTGCCTATAATGAAAATGACAGCGATGACCTGCAAGGAATGGGAAACCGCAGGAGTACTTTAATGGCGGGGCTGAGTCTTCAATATGAATTACCGCAAGGCATAGAGCTTGAACTTGGGTATCAGCACGATGTCCTCGACCATGTGGGTGGGGGTATTGCCAATCTGAACGTATCGCGTGGTTTCCAATACAAGGTTGTACGCGTCAGCCCTGAATTATCTTTAACCTGGCTCAGCAAACAGCTCAGCAACCACGACTTCGGGGTGCCGATTGAGTCTTCAAACGCAAACCGTGCTGCTTATGCGTTGGGAAGCACAACCAGCCTGGGTCTTGGCATCAGCAGCTTCATTGAACTCTCGGAGAAATGGCAGCTCATTATAAATATAAAGGGCGACCTATTGCCCGATGAAGTCACTAACAGTTCGATTGTTACTGATGACACCATAATCAGTGGGTTTGCTGTAATTACATATGTGTTTTAATAGGTGAATTTAAAAATCCAATTATGTCGCCTAATTTAAATATGACGCCACTAACACAATACACCGGCCTCTTTGTCAGCCTGCTTATTTGTTTTATAGTCGCAGCGCTGGGAGCGCTTGCCTCAACCAATGCCAGTGACTTTTATGCAGAACTGGTTAAGCCTGTCTGGGCACCGCCGGCGTGGTTATTCGGCCCTGTCTGGACACTGCTATATATTATGATGGGCGTCGCCGCCTGGCTGGTCTGGCGGCCAGTGGGATTTAGCGGGGCGCAGCTGGCGCTATCACTTTTTCTTGTGCAACTCATCTTTAATGCACTTTGGAGCTGGCTATTTTTTAACATGCATCTTGGCATGTGGGCCTTTGTTGATATTACATTCCTTTGGTTATGTCTGATTGCAATGGTTATCTTATTCTGGCAAGTCTCAACTGTCGCCGGGATATTAATACTGCCCTATATCCTTTGGGTGAGTTTTGCCGCCTTGTTAAATTTCTATATCTGGAGGCTTAACCCAGAATTTCTAATATAAAATCATGAATAAATACTTAGGATCAGAGAAATATTTCAATTTGGCACCTCCATTCGAATGGCGTTGTCCGCGGTAGACCTGACTTCTGCCATCACATAACCTGCGACGAATTCGAGTGTGATTAGAACTGCATGATGATGCGTCGATAAATTGAAATCACATCACAGAGCAGAACTAAATATCTGAATTTTGGGAAAGGCCTATCTAATGCCCTCTTTGTTGTTGTTAAGTTTAATGGTATTGAGCGACACCTTAATTTAGTGGAAGATTATGTTCATAGTTATACTGTGTTACATAATTTTCCCTTGTATATTGCATAGAGCTTATTTGTAAAATTAAACTACAATTTTTCTTTTCCGAACAGACGATTTCATTCAATGGTAAATTTACTGGATATCAATAATTAACAGTTTTCTAATA
>JBNMOP010000147.1:0-6189 GCA_051275005.1 Gammaproteobacteria bacterium
TTTCTTTGGAACCTTGAAGACAGAATTAACAGATCACGAAGATTATCTCACCCGAGACCAAGCCAGACAGAGTATCTTTGAGTACATTGAAGTGTTTTACAATCGACAACGGAGACATTCTTTTTTGGACTACATGACACCTGTGGAATTTGAAAGAAAATATGTCTCTTAATTTTTAACTCCGTTTTATTGGGGGAAGCTCATTGTGTCCCAAGTTGATTTATGAAGTATAAAAGCCTTTATCTAAATAGGCTATCACTCTTTTGGCCTCGAAATCAGGCGAGGACCTATGCTGGGAAAATCGCTATATCAAATACACCTCTGCTTTGTGCTAAAAATAAAGTGTTGCATCGATCAGTTGAAATCACCGTCAACAGCAGACCTAACAGAGGGATATCAGCTATATTTAGTATTGAGTCGACTTCAAGCCACTAGCGGGCATTTAACATCATGCTTTTATTTTCGTAGAATAAAAATAATTCCAGGGCGATGCTTCTCTTGGGTTAAGAGTAGAAACTGCACAGTAATGAGGGCAAAGCTGAGAGATAATCAAAAGACAGTGATACAATTCAATAGCGTTTTACGAATCTGGAATAAAAAGACCAAGGGATACTAATTTAGTTGGTGGAAAGTTTTGAGAAAAGAACTTTAATGCTTCTTATACCAACGGTCGGTCACAGGTCAGGGGCATTTGCGTTCGCACCTTCACACACTCGGTGTGGCATAAACATACTTAACTTCAACTCTGACGACCTACTAACTTTCAAGTCTTCATTCCACACGAGTAATTGAACCGACATCTAGAGTGCCAAAATCGAAAAAGGATTAAAAATGTCACAACACATTGAACAAGCGATTATTGCAGGGTTACTGGTTGCATCTTCCTCGTTCGCACAAACAACGGACGATCCCTTCCCCGATCCGATCGAAGCTACTGCGGACGTCATCACCGTCGCATTCGAAGAGTTTGCGATCATTCCCGATATCGACGAGCAGGCAGCGCGTGTGATGATTCTGGTGGACGAACCCGAAACGGGCCAATTGTTCGTCAACGACATGCGAGGACCGATCTACAGCGTCAACTACGACGGCGAACAAGTGACGCTTTATATTAATATCAATGAGGATGACTGGGACGTTCATGTGAAGTCCAACGGCAGGGAGCGCGGCATGCAAAGCTTTGCGTTCCATCCTCAGTTTGGCCAGGCCGGTACACCCGGATACGGCCGATTCTACACCTTGACTGACACGGCCAACATGGAACCGTCTCCCGACTTCGTCGCCGGGGGAGAAGGCAACACCCACGACACGGTACTATTGGAATGGACGGCCCGGACGCCGGGTGGCAAGACCTACGATGGTGACGCACCGCGTGAGTTAATTCGGTTAGAACAACCCTTCGGCAATCACAATGGGGGTCAACTCGGCTTCAATACGTTTGCTGCACCCGGCGATTCCGATTTCGGCCTACTCTTTGTGGGCATCGCCGACGGTGGCAGCGGAGGAGACCCACTCAGTCTCGCCCAGAACCTGAGTAATGGATTCGGAAAGATCATGCGGATAGATCCACTGGGATCTAATAGCGCAAACGGCGCTTATGGGATTCCCGCTGATAATCCATTCGCCTCCGACGGTGACGACGCTACACTCGGTGAGATCTACGCATACGGTGTGCGCAATCCCCAACGCTTTGCGTGGGACCCCGCCAATAAAAATATGTTTTTCAGTGACATCGGTCAGAACATCGTTGAGGAAATCAGCATGGTGACAGCGGGTGCCAATCTGGGCTGGAACACCTGGGAAGGTAGCTTCGGATTCATCAGCCGCGCGGAGGTCAGCCTTACTAACAAACGGGACGACCCGAGCGTCACCTATCCGCTGGCGGAGTACGGACACCAGGATCCACTGCTGCAATCTCGGTCAGCCGCCACAGGCCTGATCATCTACCGCGCCAACGACATACCTCAACTTAAAAACCTGGTGCTGTGGGGCGATATGCCTAGCGGAGAGATCTTTTATATGGACGCAGACAATCTTCCCAACGGTGGACAGGCAGGAATCCGCCGTGTGATGCTCAACGTTGATGGCGAAGCGAAAACGCTGCTCGAGGTCGTTCAGGACAAGAATCGTGAACAAAGGCGCGAACCTTCAACCCGCGCGGACTTGCGCTACGGTACTGGATCAGATGGTCAGGTGTTCATCATGAACAAGGGAGATGGCGTAATTCGGCGGCTAGTACCAAACCCCTAGCAAACGCTATAGTTGCGCACTCTGTGCGCCAATAGTGAGGGACATTGGTATTTTATGAAATTAGCTTATTTCACTAATGGCTGCATTAGATAAAGAGCTGAAATAAGAATACCGTCATTCGTAGGGGGCTGTCACATCCATCCTTGTGATAGCCAATCCACGCCTTAAAAATGATATTAACGGTTTAATAGTTGTCACAAATAGATAGTCTGAACATCCACTTTTTGGGGTATATACTTCAATCATGTCAACATTATTAACAATCTGGCTCCTTATTTATTAATTTCATCATTGCGTGAAATTAGAAGTTAATACTATGAAAGGAAGTTGCGTATGCAAAAATATTGAAATTGAATGGCTGGCATCAGATTTTTCTCATATTCCCCGCGTCTGCCAGTGTGATTATTGCAGATTAATTAATGCTAGTTACGTAAGTCAGTCTGGAACAGAGATCCATGTCACTATTCACGATGAAGATAAACACAAGGTTGTAATGCATGGAACAAATACTGCTGCATTTCATGTATGTACAAATTGCGATAGCCTTACAATTGCTACATCATTAATAGATGGTACGATTTATGGAGTAATAAATTCTAAATGCCTTGAAAACCAGGATCGTTTTAAGGAACCTCAAACTTTTTCATACGAAGGTGAAACTTTGGAGCAGAGATTAAATCGTCGTAAGAAAAATTGGTGCAGTCCTGTTTTATTTAGACACAACTAATGTGGATTAGATTGGTATCAAACGTGGAGTATATAGTTCTGCCATGAGAATAAGACAATATGAGGACAAAGATAAAGATTCCATAGTAAGCCTCTGGAGAGAAGTATTTCCGTCTGACCCGGCACACAATGAGGCGTTATTAAAACTGGAATCTAAAGTTGATTATGATAGGGAGTTAATATTTGTTGCATAAGAAAACGACCGAATTATTGGCGCAATGATGGCAGGCTATGACGGATATAGAGGGTGGTTGTATTCAATTGCTGTAAAAAAAGAATATAGAAAGAAAGGTATTGGCAAGAGCTTAACAAATCATGCTATAGCTATCCTAAAAGAATTAGGATGCATAAAGATCAATTTGCAAATACGAAGCACTAATTCTGAAGTTATATCATTTTATAAAGCACTGGGTTTCTATGAGGAAGACCGTGTAAGTATGGGTATGCTTTTGGCATGAACTGACCATTCTTTATACATTTCAATCTAGCCATGCTTCACCACACTTTAATCTCGGACGAGAAGATGTGATTGATTGAACCATCATATCAATCATCAAAACCTGTAAATTATTCTCCACGTCGTACTACATTATATTCGGGATCTTTGTATTCTGTATCTCCCCCCAATACAGTCATGATGATTTTATTGTCCTTAATTTCAGTATCCAGACCCGATAAATAATCCTTCTCTATAACGACAAAGTCCGCAAATTTACCGACTTCAATCGTGCCAACTTTGGTATCTGCTAATAGAAATTCGGAGGATTTTTGCGTAAATAATTTCAGAGTGGTGACTCGATCTATTCCTTCGTCAGCACCATAGACCAGTCCTTTCTCACCAGGCTCATCAGGGGGCCAACCATCTTCGGCAATTTCTCTATTGACATAAATATCAAATATATCGAAATATGTTTCCGGATTTGGCTCATAAATCTCTGCCTCACCTACAACCTTTACACCCATATCAATGAGGGTCTTTACCGGTGCTAGAAACGCCATGCCAGGTTCGCCGTATCGTTGCTGAATAAGCGTTGGTGAAATATCCAGGGATCGGCGTACATTAATTGGAACATGAAGGTTATATTTCTTTATATCCGCAACCACATCAGGAACAAATCCAACCATATTGCCATGGGCAAAACCATGGCGTGAATTTCGTACATATTCCAGGGTTAGTACGTCCGGATTTGCCTGCATTTGCTCTTCCAACTTTTGCACAAAAATACGCACCGCATGACTTCCAATTGCATGGATACCAGCCCAACGCCATCCTGTTCGTAATCCTCGCATCAACGCCTGCACAGTAGGTGAATCAAAATCAGGACAATTCTCCAAAATCACTTTAACCATTTGCATATCAGCGTCTGGACTTGCTGCTAAGTCATCACCCATGCAAGGTTGTGTGGGACTGTCCCAATCACCTTCGCTACTCATGCCGTGCAGCCATAACCATGGGTTTGAATCGATTGTTTGCCACATCACGCCAATATTCTCATACATACCAAGAGCTGCTTGTCGAGGTATTGCCTGCCTAGCAAGATCAAAACTATAAGCGAAACGAATGGGCAAGCGCCCCTCAGTTCTTAATAAGTAATTATAGGCGGTAACTTGCTGATTGGTATTCAGCCTGGAACCGAACGTAGTCATTCCACCGGGCAGGTAAAAATTCTTTGCCAGAATTTTAAAACCCTCGCCATACTGTACCGGTGTTGGCTGTTCGCGGAGGAGTTGATTAAAATGGGCAAGTAATGGTGTGGGAACCAGTAGTCCTCTATCACCTGGTGTCTCGATTCCCCTGGGCTGATTATCTATTTGCTCGACGAAGTCAGGCCACATTTCCAGGATTTCATCCATAGCCTTCTCGTTGAACAATATGACGCCATGGCTATCTTGAATCCAGGTACTGACGATGCCGAGAATAATTAAACAGGCTGATAACCTGAAATGAAATGTCTGTATGGTATTCATAGCATATTCCTCACTCTTTAAACTCGATGACTGGTGTGCTGATGGGTTCCCCGTGAGCATCCAGGGTAATGTGGTACCAGGTATTTATTTCCTTCATTTCCCGAGGACTATCCGGGGTCATACCAACACCGGTTTTCCCAAATATCGGGTTACCACTGGTCAACATAAAAGGATAATCGGGAACAATCTCGCTGATATCGCCCTTAGAGATTTTGACATCCGATAACTTTCTTGCACTCATTAATGTCGCAACATCTGAAGAAGAGGCATAACCCAATTCTGGCACATTCACCAGTGCAATACTTATCCAGTCATCTGGTCCAGGCACGGCATTGGCCAACAACTGTTCCATGGCCCGTGCTACCTTGGCCATGGTTTCATCCGGTGTGGCAGCCATTTCCAGCCTAAGATCAAAGCCAGTGGGTGTACTGCGCAGGCCATATTTCTCTCGCGCAAGGCTCTCAGTTTTATCCATTGGATGGGTGTGAGATTCCACAATCCCCGGCAGCACCATTTTACCTTGCAAGTTGACGACCTCGGTGTTTGGACCAACCAGGGCCATGATTTCCTGTTCGGTGCCCAATGCTATGATTACATTATTGCGAACTGCCATGGCTTGTACGATAGAACCCGGATCTGCGTTTAGCTCATGGTTATTTAAGGTAACAATTACCGCATTCATGAAAATCGTATCAGGGTACTTGACTAATTCGGACGGAACTCCCTGGGCAAATAAATTTGATGTCCACAATAAAACCATCAAAGTCATAGCGGTCTCTTTAAAACCTGGGATAATTTTATTTTGATCCATATTTCGACTCCCCTTAGAGGTATAATTAACGAAAGTTATACCTGAAAAACAATTAATGATGAACTACCACGCTCTATCTCGTACGGCCTAAATTTAACTACACCACAGTATTTATACCCTCAAATGTATATTTTCACCATAAAACCAGCCCAAACAATCGTAATAATTACACATATGACTATGAAGGCAAATGCAGAAAAAAGAATAGAATTAGAAATTTATTGTTTATATTTATCTAATCATGCTTGTTTATAATGATTATTTACTATTAATTAAAAAGAATGAGGACAGAATATTCAATTACCCTGAACTTACATAGCTTTATTCAAATATGAAATTTGACGCATATTAAAAATATCACAATCAGGAAGATTTGTGCTTAAGGCCAAATATAAATCAATAAAAAAGTGATTTAATGCAAGATCAAATAGATG
>JBNMOP010000148.1:0-6124 GCA_051275005.1 Gammaproteobacteria bacterium
TTGTTAAATTTTCTTATTTTGTTTTATAAATATATTTAAACCTATATCTGGATTTTGTAAGTATAGATTGTGAGGCAGTATTGGATACAATATTTGCCAAAAATATTATTAGGTAATTATCATCAATTATAACAATAAAATAATTCAGATTTTATTTTCAAAGAGGAGAATATAGATGTTTTTAAATTTTAAGAGATGTTTAATTTGTCTATTACTTCCAGCTTCAATCACATGGGCTGCTGAAGATGGAATCTTATTTAATCAGGTGCATATAGATGCACAGGTAGAAAGGGATGTAGAAAATGATCAACTGGAGGTTTCCATGCAGGTAGAAAAGCAGGGAAATAAACCACAGGACATTGCATCGGAAATTAATGAAACCATGCAATGGGCATTAAAGCTCGCAAAATCTAAAAAGGACATCGAAGTTAGTACACGTTCTTACCAGACTTATCCGATATATAAAAACAGGTTGATCGTTGGCTGGCGGGCTACTCAAGAATTAAGTCTTAAAAGTATCAAGATTACCGAGTTGACCGACCTGGTAGGCGATTTACAGGAAGGCCTGCAAGTCAAGCATATGAATTTTTCACCTACGCGGCAGACCAGGGCCAGGATAGAGAATGAATTAATCAGCGAGGCAATGGAGGCATTTAAACAAAGGGCCGAGATTGTGAAAGGACATATGGATGAAAAAAATTACCGAATCGTTGACTTGCATGTTAATACCGGACAATCAGGACCTGTAATGTACCAGGAAGCGATGATGTCCAGGGCCATGATGAGTGATGCTATGGAAATGGCCCCGGCAGTTGAGGCGGGTACCAGTAAGGTCATTGTTACGGTATCAGGTTCTATACAGTTTTTTTAGTTTAACGAATCTAGGAAAGTTGTTGCATCACCTTGCGGGCGCTATCTATGGTTACCTGGATATCATGTTCTGTGTGGGTAATGGACACGAACCCGGCCTCATAAGCCGATGGTGCGAGGTAGATACCCTCCGCTAACATTCCGTGGAAAAATTGTCTGAATTGGTCAAGATTGCACGCCATAACTTGATCAAAACGTGTTATGAATTCATCTTTAGAGAAAAATAAGCCGAACATCCCCCCAACTGAATTGGTGCTGAAGGGTATATTTAAATCATCTGCCGCTGTTTGCAGTCCAGCAGTCAACATTTTTGTTTTTTGCGCAAGAACAGTAAAAAAATCTGGTTTACTGATTTCTTCTAATGTAGCGAGCCCGGCAGTCATGGCGATGGGATTGCCTGATAATGTTCCCGCCTGATACACTGGGCCATCCGGCGCAATATGATCCATTATCTCTGCTTTTCCACCAAAGGCACCTACTGGCATTCCTCCACCAATGACCTTACCTAGTATGGTTAGATCAGGAGAGATCTTGTACAAGGACTGAGCGCCTCCCAGAGCAACGCGAAAACCGCTCATAACCTCATCAAAAATCAGGAGCATGCCATATTTGTTACAGACTGATTGCAGGCACTCCAGAAATTCAGCTTGTGCAGGGACACAATTCATATTTCCGGCAACGGGTTCAACTATAATACAGGCAATCTCATTGCCGATTTCTGAACAACACGATAGGACTTGATCGATATTATTATATGACAGGGTAATGGTATGTTTGGCGAGGTCCTCCGGTACACCTGGAGAAGTCGGGATTCCCATGGTCAAAGCACCTGAACCCGCTTTAACCAGGAGAGAATCTGCATGGCCATGATAACAACCTTCGAACTTGATTATTTTATTACGTCCGGTGACTCCACGTGCTAATCGAATTGCGCTCATAGCTGCCTCTGTACCCGAGTTGACCATCCGTACTTTTTCGATACTTGGGACGAGGTGGCAAATTTTTTCTGCCATATGGATTTCAATCTCTGTCGGTGCACCAAAGCTCAGGCCATTTTTAACTGCTGAGATTACCTTGTCTACAATCACGGGGTGAGCATGTCCCAATATCATAGGACCCCATGACCCCACATAATCAATGTATTGTTTGTTGTCAGTATCAAACAAGTATGCACCTTGGCCACGTGAAAAAAATACGGGTTCACCCCCTACGGACTTGAATGCCCGTACTGGTGAATTTACGCCACCAGGAATTCGTTTTTGTGCTTGTTCAAATAGACTCATAATTATTCATTAATATTTAAAATATTTCTATAATACGATCAGAGTTTTATGCCATAGACACACTGCTGAAAACAGCCAATTAATCTGCGTCTGCCATTATCAAAGGGAACAATTATCTGGGGTAATACCACCTATAGCAACAACAGGATCATTATCTACCCAATAAAGCATATTGATTACATCTTTTTTGGAATAATCTGCACCGATTATAAATACATTTTGGCAACCTCTATCCAGTAAATGATTGGCTGCCGCATACTTACTATTTTTCCAGCTTAGGTAATGGTTTCTTTCAAATTAGGTGTTAATACAGTTATATATTCGGTTTCAAATTGTCCATGAATACAATCCGACTCTCTTCAGAGCCAAGATTTATCCCGGTCCCAGCATGTATTACCGGATCCAATACCACAGGATGGTTTTTATTACAGTTGAAGAAATCTGATGTTTGATAAATTAATAACTCGCATCCTATCAAGCTTATTTTACAAATATGTATACTTATATCTGACACCAAAGTCTCTAGTTGTGCTCGAAAAGAGGTTGGACTCTAGGGTAATATAGAATTAAAAGTTGATGTGTTTTGGGTTGTCAATGCAGTGATGATTGATAGTTGCAATTTCAGCTAGTAGACAGCTGCACCACAGGAATCATGCGCGGAGAAGATCAGTCCCACTGGATCGGATGTTTCATCTGATATCATTCGGCTTATTTGAAGCTTCAATATTTTTATGAAATTATTATACAAGTCTGGAGGTAGTGGGTTGAAAAAATATATGTGTGTCATATGTGGATTTATATATGACGAATCACAGGGGTTGCCAGAAGAGGATATTGCCCCTGGAACAATATGGGATGATGTGCCGATGAACTGGGTATGTCCTGATTGTGGTGCACGAAAAGAAGATTTTGAAATGATGGAGGTTTAGCTAGAAAGGTTTTACGACAGCCATAATTATAATCACGATTAAAAATACCACCGGCACTTCATTAAACCATCGATACCATATGTGAGTATGTCTGTTTCGGTCATGTTTGAAATCGATCATTAGCTTTCCGCAGTAAACATGGTAACCAATGAGCAATAAAATAACGAAAAGTTTTATACTTAACCAATAACTTTCTGAATACGCATCCCATCCCACTGTTTTTAGTAACCAGAATCCGAACAACAGCGTCAGAATGCAGCCTGGTGTAGCAATACCATAAAATAATTTTCTTTCCATCAGTTTGAATCTCTCAATACTGATGCTGTCTTCGCTCATAGTGTGATATACGAATAGCCTGGGTAAGTAAAATAATCCGGCGAACCAGGTAACCATAAAAATAAGATGAAATGCTTTTATCCAGAGCAAGAAATATTACCCCTTGGATTAGATAGTTCTATCATAAATTAAATTTTTTCAGAATCGTTGGTTAATGTATTGTTTGATCTGGTTAGTATTACTTTTGCTGATAGTAGACTTTTTCTGAGAACTCGGATTAATCCGGGTAATAACCAGATTAACATGCAAATGAATAATAATATTACAGCGAGAAATACCCATGGGTGATTTAATGCGGTCCAGATCCCTGCTACAACAATAACATCTTCAGTGACAGAAGCGGTCCAGTTCGATACAGGTTCAGGCGATGATTGCATTAATAAACGGCTACCGGATTTTGCGGCGTGGGAGCCAGCAGCCAGGGTCCCACCAAGTAGAAAAGCTGTCATTATAATCACCGGGTCCATACCAGCAACAGCAGACATTGATAAAATTGCCCCGGCAGGTATACGTATAAATGTATGTATTGCGTCCCAAAGACTATCCAGCCCAGGGATTTTATCCACCACAAATTCGGTAAAGTACATAAATCCTGCGGTACCGATGATAATTGGATCAGATAATAATTCTAGTTGGCTAGGCAAGTTTACATAATCGTAATGTCCAACTATCCCTAAAATAAATATTGTTGCGTACAGATTTATACCACTTGCCCAGGCGATGGCTGTAACGAGGGCGATGATTTGCATTGTATTCAATTAAGAATGCCTCTATACCTTTGTGTTATGAGCATAATGTTATTGTAACGGGTGATAATAAAACGGCCAAATATCTATAAAAAATATATAATAATCATATAATTATCGATTAACATATTTTCCTGACAAGATTTTTCTACATTCCAGGAAATCGGTGTAGAAAAGTATATTTAACCATTTCTTTCAAACCCGCCTGTTAAAATAATACATCAGCAGCTGGGCTATCTCATTTTGAGAATATTGATATTGGATTAATTCTTTTCCTTCGTAGCACCAACTCGTATCATGTGATTTAAGGAGAACACAATATAATGATTACTGCAGGCATCGTAGGAGCCACTGGATATACAGGGGTCGAATTAATGCGACTCATATCAATGCATCCTGGCGCGAAATTACAGATAGTGACATCAAGATCAGAATCAGGGAGAACGGTAACGGAACTATTTCCCTCGCTACGTGGCATGGTAGATTTAAGTTTTTCACAACCGGATGACGAAGCACTGTATGAATGTGATGTCATATTTTTTGCAACACCAAATGGTACTGCAATGGAACATGTTCCCTCTTTATTAAAAAAAGGAAAAAAGGTTATCGATCTATCAGCTGACTTTCGCCTTAAAGATGTTAACGAGTGGGAGAAATGGTACGGTCAAAAACATTCTTGTCCTGAGCTAATTGGTGAAGCAGTTTACGGATTACCTGAAGTTAACAGGGATAAAATTGCACTAGCCAGATTGGTGGCTAACCCAGGATGTTATCCCACCGCTATTCAACTTGGCTTTTTACCTCTAATTGAAAATAATTTAGTTGAGACAGACACATTGATTGCCGATGCCAAATCAGGTGTAAGCGGTGCTGGAAAAAAATTATCTAATTCGCTTCTTTTCTCAGAATCCTCGGATTCATTTTCAGCTTATGCTGCAAATGGACATCGACATCTACCGGAGATCAAACAAGGACTGCAATCATTTTGCAAAGAGAATCTTGATATGATTTTTGTACCTCATCTGGTGCCTATGATCAGGGGGATCCATGCTACGCTTTATGCAAGGTTAAAAAATACTGAAATTGATTTATATCAAATCTATCATGACCGATACAAAGATGAACCCTTTGTTGACGTTATGGAACCAGGCGCTCATCCAAATACAAATTCTGTTCGAGGTACAAACACATGTCGTTTAGCCTGTCATCGACCACAGAATGGAAATACAGCCGTGATACTTGCGGTAGAGGACAATCTGGTTAAAGGTGCAGCCGGTCAGGCCATCCAGAATATGAATATTATGTTTAATATAGAAGAGACGTCAGGACTATTACATCCAGCCTGCTTTCCTTAAATCTCCTGGGATAGTAGGAAAATAATACAATATGTCTAAATTTATAATTAAAAATCATCGTCCATGGCAAATGGCCATAGCAATCATTACCTTGAGTATGGTGATTTCCATCTTTACCTGGTTACTTCTGGATACGAATCACTGGAAGGTCATTTATCATCAGCTTAGCGGAAACATTACAACGAAAGATTTTCTTGCATCCAATCAGACATATCGTGACGAAAATAGCCAGCTAAAAGGTCAAATAATCATGCTGCAACAGACAACACAACTGGACAAGGACACTGCCATTCATCTGCAAAATGAGTTAAAGTCCTTACAAGATGAGATATACAAACAAAAACGAGAGTTAGAATTTTATCAAGGTGTAATGGATGCTTCCCGCGGTGCTTCGGGGTTGGATATACACGGAATATATGTAGAACCACTAATAAAACCCAACCAGTTTGTCATAAAATTGGTTTTGACTAACGTTACCTTGAGTGACAAATTGTTGGAAGGGTCTCTGGAAATTCATATTGATGGAATGCAAAACAAAAACAAACATAATTTAGATATAAGTACTATATTATTAGATGAAAATACTGATCTCACATTTGAATTGA
>JBNMOP010000149.1:0-6094 GCA_051275005.1 Gammaproteobacteria bacterium
TTGTGTCGTCATCGTTCACCTCGTTTTGGCAGTTTACCGCCTTAACTCGGTGTCCGGTATTAGTAGACCACTTCACTCTTAACTTTTAGACCTTTGTGTCCCAGATCTTTTGACGACTTACAGTGTCAGCATGTACAATAAGAGTTAAATGTAATAGCGAACTTACTATGCAATTAATAGATTTATCAAAAATTAAAGTTTCATGTGAGAAATGTAACCTCAACGAAATTTGTCTTCCTAGAGGTTTAGGCAGTGATGATATTAAAAAACTGGAAGATGTCGCCAGTCAGATTGAAGTATTGCATAAGGGCGACAGTCTATTTAATTCCGAAGATGAATTCAAATTCCTTTATGCTGTTCGTTCAGGCTGTATTAAATTAACTACTACTTCCGAAGATGGTGATGAGCAAATACTGGGGTTTTATTTAGCAGGAGAGATCGTCGGTCTCGATGGTATTGAGGACCATAAACATAGTTGTACAGCAGTTGCGTTAGAAACAACTTCAGTATGCGCATTTTCTTATTCAAGCCTTTCCGAAGTATGTAGCCATGTCCCTGCTTTAAATGAGCAAATGTTTCAATTGATGGGTAGAGAGCTTTCTCATGAAAATAAAATGCTGCTCACCATCACTAAAAAACATGCAGATGCACGAATTACTACTTTTTTACTTTCCTTGTCGGTCCGGTATAAAAAATTGGGTTATTCAGCAACCAATTTTATTTTACCAATGTCGCGTTCAGAGATTGGTAACTACCTTGATTTAACCTTTGAAACTGTCAGCCGTAGTTTGAGCAAACTTCAAAAGAAAGGAGTAATCCAAATCAATGGAAAAGAGATTAATATTCTTAATCTCCCGGCCTTGAAAGATATTTGCTCGGATAATAGTATTCAAGAAAATATTAAAAACTCAGTGAGCTAAGTTAAGTAATTTTAATTTCTTCTCTGAGCGATTTAATCATTAAAGTTTAAAAAAATTCACTCAAAATAATATATATTGCGAGAGATAAACTTTTACAAAAAAATGTCCACTCACCGTCCTTATTAAAAATTTCAATCTTAAGAATTATATCGATGCATGGGGTTTATCGAAGGTTACTCTCATGTCTTTTTTTGCGGCCTCTTTGAAAGATTTATCACGTTGCAATAATACCGATGCAGAGCGAACTTTATGTGTGTCAGGATCAACGCCCGGTGGTATCTTACCTAGTTTTTTAAACTCATCAATCGCTTTAAATATTTTACGACGTGCAAGCATGATGCCTTGATCCGTAGGCGCCAAGATCTCCTTGCTACGATCACAGATTCCTCCCCACGCAATTCGTGTACCGCTGATGGGATCAATACCCACCATGCTTTCCTGTAGTGATCCGTCCTGAATTGCAATTCCCTCTACACCACTATAGGTACCTCCTATATCACTGACTTTCGCACTCATTTTTTGAGCCTCACGGTTCATTAGATAGTCATTGCTTCTGTTAGCCTTGGGGATAAAGGTTCCGGGGACATATTCACAATGAACACCTTTCCCTTGTTGCATGGACCATCTCTCCTGTTCTGTAAGATCCCGCGTCGCGGTATAATCAAAGCTCCACGCGTAACAATGGGTATCGTCTATAGGGATCCAAAAATGTCCATGCACAGGATAGTTTCCACGCGGTGGAACCATAGTGAAACTGGGCATTAGCCAGGGGGTAATACGCCAATAATATTGGTTGTCTTCGGCGTTTCGTCGGGCACCAATTAATAATCCCCCTGGATTATCAACCACCTCAAATACTGGTTTCAAATCAGATACATTATATTTATTCCCTGCGGTTCCCTTAAATAGTGGATCATGTTCCAGGTTTCCGCTATGCAGAAATGAGACATGGCTAGAGTCAATCCCACCTTCCATCGCCTGCAACCAGTTACTCTCCTGATACCGCTTTGAAATAAATTTCTGGCCCGATCCCAAAGTGCAGAATTCATACTCCGGTAATGGCGGCTTATTATCAGCATCACCCATATACGCCCATAAAATACCGCCTTTTTCTACCAGAGAATAAGCAGTGAGCTTAATATTTTTACAGAAATCTTCCGACTCTGATGGTACGTCGATACACTGTCCGGTTACATCAAATTTCCATCCATGATAGGGACATCGCAAACCATTATCCTCGTTTCGTCCGAACCAGAGTGATACACAGCGGTGGGCACAGAATTCATCAACCAGGCCAAGTCGACCTTTACTGTCTCGAAAAGCTACTAAAAATTCGGACAATAACTGTACACGCACCGGGGCGCAATCTGGTTCTGGTAATTCTTCGGCCAACAATGCAGGTATCCAGTAGCATCGGTAGACATCACCCATAGGAGTACCGGGTCCGGTTTGGGTTATTAGGTCATTTTGTTTTTTTTGAAGCATCTGTAAATTCCTTGTTCTTATAAAGTTACTATTTAAGTCTTTAAATAGTTAGTTTGATTGGTTGTGTTTTTATGTGATGCATATTAATTTAAGTTCAAATTATGAAACTTGATCCAGATCAATATTTATATTTATTCGTTAATCTAGCTTCGTAATAGAAATTCTTAAAGATGCGTGAGTAGTTAATTCGAAAATTAAACAAAAAACATATCTACCAGAACCGATACATTTGAAAGACTGTATAATTATTGATCTATATCAAATCAAAAATTTGGATTTTCGGCTAAATTAAATCCAGGTTTATAAAATTTTAAAAAAATTATCACGATGTTAATTAGGTTTGATATGAATAAATCTATAGGAGAAAAAACATTGAAGCTATCTATCAAAGGTCTTGCAATTACAGCAGCAATCTTTTGGGGCTTAGCACTATTAATCGTTGGTAGCGCTAATATTATTTTTCCCCGCTATGGGATTACATTCTTGGAAGTCATTGGGTCGGTTTATCCTGGCTACCAACCAGGAACTGGATTTTCTAGCGTAATCGTGGGATCACTCTATGGTGTGATTGATGCCGGTATCGGTGCCGCAATCTTTGCCTGGATGTACAATTATATACAGGGTGATAATTGATATCTCAATAGGTGAAAAATATTTTCATGATTATTTATGAAATGTTAATTTATACGTAAACTCAACATACGGGAGATATCACTTTGAATGAATTAGCCAATATAGCTGCTTTTCTTGGTTGGTGCAGTCTCATAAATATTGGCATATTGGTCTTCTCTACAATTGCTCTCGTGGTTTTCAGAGATCAAATAAAAACAATTCACAGTAAATTATTTGGAATTAACTCGGAAAGTCTTGATGCTATATATTTCAATTATCTTGGCAACTATAAGTTAGCAATAATCATTTTCAATATCGTGCCATATTGTGCACTCAGACTAATGGCATGAAATTTATGTTAATCAAAATCAGGGCTAAAAATTATGCTTACCGTTGAAATTGATGAAGAAAATAAAATTGCAATTCTTGAACCGGATGGGCCGCTATTGAAAAGTGATTTTGCATCAGCAGCAGATGTCATTGATCCTTACATCGGGAAAACTGGTCAGTTGAATGGTCTCCTGATTCATTCAAAATCATTTCCAGGTTGGGATTCCTTCGAATCATTGTCTTCTCATCTAAGATTCATTAAAGATCATCATCAACGGATATCGCGTGTAGCATTTTCAATGGATTCACCCATAGGTAATTTCGCTGAAGCCGTTGCAAGTCATTTTGTGAATGCAGAAATAAAACTATTTCCATATAACGAATTAACACAGGCGAGGAATTGGGCTGCTAGATTAGACAAAAGTTAAATATCCTAATAAATGCGATTAAATTACTTGCATTTGCTACAAAAAATATCTGGGGTGTAGTAATATAGGATCATTATATATTTTCATTCTTCCATATTCATATGATCATCTAAAAGTTCCGCATATTCCCTGGCCGCTTCCTGGATTTTATCTCTTTCTACTATATGCCCATTGACAATCGCATCTAATCCCTCACTTGGTATCTGGGAGCGCTCCGCAAGCTTATTATGTTCGTCATGTGAATTCTTGATCGCAGCATCAAGTTCATGATCAATCTTTCCTACTTCCTCATAAATAATATCTTCGTATGGAAGCGGACATTAGCACCTGAGCTCAACTGCCATCTTTAGTGGTGGGCTGGAGTGGGTGTTAGTGCGAATATTCTTACTATCCAATCAATAAAAAACCAAGATGCTTGATCTGCATCAATAAAATACATAGAAATAAAGTTAAGCTTGTACTCATACTATTTTTTATTAAAAAAATGAAAATTAAAAGGTGATGTATATGAAATATTTAAACCAAACTCTAGTAGTATTACTTACTTTTATTCTAGGTATAGCGTGGATACTTCCAGTAGGAGCAGTTCCTGCATTTGCCCGTCAGACGGGTGTACAGTGTTCATATTGCCATACTGCTTGGCCACAGCTGAATCAAAATGGCAGACAATTTAAAGAATTAGGATACAGGCTTCCGGGTAGTGAATCTGTAGAATTGGCTGACTACGTGCAAGATTTAGCTGCCTTTCCACTCTCCGGTATATTAATATCTCGTCCATACGACAAAAAAGAACGTTCAGACAAGAAACTCCGTGCACTTCACGAAGCCGAAATCATTATTTCAGGCTCATTCAACAAATTCTCAGGGTTTGTTGAGATCGAGGCGGAAGACGAGACCAATTTCGAACCCGAGGTTGGTCCGATCGCGTTATCCTATCACCATAACGAGCAGGTCAATCTACAATTTCTTTATGCTCCACTGCTATGGTCCGATCCTTATGGATTGTATGGTGACCACTTCCGATTGACTAGAGGCCATGTCGGAGTTATTGATCAGACTTTCGAAGGGGCTGATAGAAAGTTGCGTGACAACCGACAGCAGATTGGCCTGTATGGACGGATCATGGATAAAGTATTCTATAACGTCGGTTGGAGCGGGGAAGCAAAAGATGCAGAAGGCGTTGATGCGAGTGGTGTCCACGGACGCATAGCAGTGGATATTACCGACAATATTATGATTGGTGGATTTCTCTTCGATGGTGATAATAACAGTGCCACCCCAAACCGAAATTTTATGCGGTGGGGCATCGACGGCCAAGCAGAGTACCAGGATTTCACAGTGCAGGCATCCTATATTAAATCGGAAGGAGAGAATGCAACTGCCACGGCCAAGGAAGATAACAGTGTCTTCTCTGCTCAGGCCCTCTATACCTTTAAGAAGGAGACCGGAGGACCAAGCTTCGTGCCTTTAATCCGGTATGATACTTGGGAGAAATCGGATGGTTCGGACAACAAAGATACAATTACTTTTAACCTTGGTTACTACATAACGGAAAACGTCAAAGGGTATGCCGAATACTTTCATGAGATCGATGCGTTCACCGGAAGTCAAGAGACTGATCGTTTTACACTGCAATTATTTGTAGCATTCTAGCATTATGCCTAATAGATCACTTCATCTGGCTAAGTTCAATAGAACATACCTATAAAATTAATTTATGTGTAGTCCCATGAACAATTTAATCCTTTTGATCTTCATATCTTTATTACTGATGTCTACGAGCACAATGACTTATGCAGCGGATGAAGGCGAAGCATTGTATAAATCAAATCGTTGCGCAACCTGCCATGGCCCAAAAGGTGTAAAGACTCTCATGCCCGTTTATCCGAAATTGGCTAGTCAGAATAAAGCCTATCTTTTGCAGGTAATGAAAGAAATGAAGAACGGGAACCGTACTGAAGGTATGTCCTCTGTCATGCAACCCAGTCTGCAAGGATTATCCGAAGCCGAGATGGTAGCTATTGCGGAATGGTTAAGTCACCTGGAATAACCTACAGGAAAAAACTACAGAAAAGAGAGGTATTTGAGAGGTTCATTGGAAAGCTCATGGAAGTTATTGGTGTTTTATGAATGTCCGTATATGGACTCCACCTATTTTACAACGTCAACTTTGCATAAAAACGTAAACTGCGTCCGTATAGTCGGCTTTTTGTTGAGGAAGCTATCCTCCAGCCTCTGCTGTTGGCGCACCTATCCTCCTTTTCGCTTTGGTAGCCTCATTGGGCTTTCGGACATTACAGGGTCTTGGCAGGTTGGTCT
>JBNMOP010000150.1:0-6048 GCA_051275005.1 Gammaproteobacteria bacterium
ACAACGCGTTCGCCGACGTTCTCCACACCCGGCACAGTGGCTTCAAGTCCGGATCGTAAGGTCGGCCAGACCTCCATGATATGGTTAACAGCGGTCTCGTTGAGCAAACGGGCGCGGTGGCCTGCCATGGCAACGCCTGACGCTGTTAGGGTGATAAGACTTACAATAAGATATTGAGTAAATTTTGTAATATTCATTTAATTCTCCTTCGTTCTTCTTTAAACCTGAATTCTATTGTGAGAGTTTGATATGCCTGCACTCAAGCCAAATTTAGAATTCAAATGTGAAGAGTTCTTCAATTATTGGTTCGCCGTTTACCGCCTGGCTAACGTGGTACCACACACCCGGGTCCTTTCTACTAATATGTATACCGCCACCGCTCATCAATACAGCCGGATTCCCCGGGATAATCTCGCTCAGTTCATCTGTACCGATGGGGGCGTCAGAATCAAGCGGGGCGCTCATCAAAAAGGATACTGAACCCAGATCGGGAAACACATCGCCATCGGGAAAAAGCTCAATCCCAATCCAATCAGTGGGCTTAACCTCCATCCTTTCCTGTAGCATACCCACTGCCTGGGCAACCTTGGAAAGCGTTTCATCCGCTGTTGGTCCAACAATCAAATTGATGTAATAGCCTACCAGGGCACCGGGTAGTTTATACATTTCCCGAGCGATATCTTCCATGGAACCTTGCGGGTGATGATGGTTGTTAACAAAGCCTGGCAGGATGGTCTTGCCCTTCATATCCATAATCTTGGTGTTCGGACCTTTCAATGCCAGCACGTCGCTGTTGTTACCCAGGGTCAGGACCTTACCATCCCTGACCGACATGGCCTGAGCAATGGTTCCCGGGTTACTGTTATATGCATGGTCATCAACGGTGATGATCTTGGCGTTATGTACAATCAGATCAGGATAATTGACCAGGAGATCAGGAACCCTGCCCTGAGCGGAAAGATCATTTGTAGTGAATAATGCACCGGTAGTAAATAAAATTAATACCGACATTAATAGAATTTTTCGCAACATACTAAAGCCCCCTCTATGATTGAATCCTTGTACTAAATTCTGTGAAAATTATTTAGAAGCAAAACACTCCCACCGATAAGGATAATAAATTTTCAGCAGAACTTAATGTTTTTTATATTATACAGATCATATCAGCATACTCTTGCCCAAGAGCACCAGTCAATGACAAATACGTAGTAAAAAGAAAGGAAAAAATGTGAAAATCAGGCGCCGAATAATATTCCCTGAAACAACCTGTATTGAAGCAATTGGATAAATAATACATAAACCAGTATTGTTGCAGTAGCTGACATTATTATAGATTGCTTATAAGTTCTTTTTGCAGACAACTTTAAAAAAGTAAATATATACAGTGGAATACCAATAAGAAATCCCGTCAAATACAGCAAAGTCAGAAAAAAAACTAGCCAGAATATTCCTTGGAACTCTTTAATTATTTTACTCTTCACTAATGTACTATCGTTGATAGCAGTGGAAATTGATGGAGATATATTGGCTTTCAGTTGCACCAAACATTCCAAGAGTGTTAATCCAACAAATATCCAACCAATAAACCTTGGGAAGATCCCGCTGCCACCACGAAAATCGTATGCGGTTACCAATACCAAGATCGACATAATTAATAAAAGTATCGCTACAGCGAGTGACGTACGGTTATTACTCGATTGTTCCACCAGAATTTTTCCTCTTCTTATTCAATGCTTGGAGTAGTGGTATACAAAGCGCAAAAATCGAGCATAAAAATAATACCAATGCAGTGTTGTCACTAAAGAACCCTGTCCAATTGCCTTCAAACATAATCATAGACTGTGTGTAGTTACGCTCCATTAAGCTACACAGGACCAGGGCGATGACCAGGGTAATTCTTGGATAGTCATACCGTATCATCAGATATCCTAGCAGGCCAAAGAATGCAGCTGCAAATACATCACCAATTGTATTATGCACAGCATAAGCACCAACTAGTGAGACAGATATTACAGATGGGATAAGTATGGAGGAATCTATATAGGCAATTCTGACTAGATAATATGCAGCCATACATATGAAAGCAGTACTAAGAATTGTTGCGCCAAGCATGGTGAGTATAAGTACAAAAATTGTATATTCACGTTCGATCAATAACATGGGGCCAGGATTCAGACCATGTAATATCAATACACCCAGGAATAATGCCATCTCTGCAGTTCCGGGGACGCCAAATGCCAATGTAGGGATGAGTCCGCCACCATCTTTGGCATTATTAGCCGACTCTGGGGCAATCACTCCCCGAATATCCCCCTTACCAAAATTATTATCGTCTTTGGTAATCTGTGAAGCAAAAGAGTAGGACATAAACGATGCCACAACCCCACCTATCCCAGGTACTGCACCAATTAATGAGCCAATAACAGAACCACTTAAGACTATCTTGATATTTTTTAATGTGGCTTTGATGCCCTGTAGTGTGTCTGTAAAACGAATGTTCGATTGTGTCCCAGCTTCGGTAATAGTCCCGCCCTTTACAAACAAGACAAGCATTTCTGCAATGGCAAACAACCCTATGAGGACGGGCACAATAGAGAGTCCATCCCACAGATAATCATTGCCTCCAGTATAGCGTTCTGTTCCACCGATCTCGTCATAACCAACAAAACCAATAAATAAGCCTATGCACCCTGCAATTAATCCCCTGATCATATTTCCACTGGATACAGTCAATGACGTCAGACCTAACAATGCCAACATAAAAAATGCCGGGGGACCAAACCAGAGAACAATAGATTTAGCGACTGGAAGGACCATCACCAGGATCAACAAACCGAAAGTACCACCGAGGGCAGATGCAGAAGCTGCTGCACCAATAGCAAGACCCGCTTTCCCTTGTTTAGTTAACGGATAACCGTCAAAGCAAGTTGCGGCATTTGGCGCTGTACCTGGTGTATTTAACAAGATAGCGGTAACGGCGCCCCCAGCAGAGACGGCACCCATTACCCCACCCATTAGTATAATGGCTTGCTCCGGAGCCATCCCAAAGGTAAGCGGCAGTAACAGGGCAATAGCCGTTGCACCACCCAGCCCGGGAATAATTCCAAACAAGACACCGACGACGACACCCAAAGCCAGATAGAAAAAATTCATCCCATCACTGAGCAGGTATGAAAAAGCAGTGAGTAATGATTCAAACATTAATGACGCCCTGCCTGGAAAATTCTACAGTTGATTCGGATTACTTAGATTGGTCACGAACTTCTCATAATAACTGAAATTGGCTTCAATCTCTGCTGCAGCCAGGTCACCATTGAGGGGGGCAATATCCATTGCTGCCAGTGCTGCTGCAGCCAAAAATTCTGGATCCTCCATTACTCGTAAAAAAGCCTCACGTAATTTGCTGAGGACATTCGGATCCATCCCTGGTGGCCCAGCAAGGGATCGTTGCACATTAAGATCCGTTAAGCCTGGAAATCCCAGTTCAGAAAACGTCGGTGTATCTGGAAAATTACTGTTACGTTTATTACCGGTTACTACCAGTGGTCGCAGATTACCGGATCTGACATATTGCACAGCAGTAGATATGGGTGAGATGGTAGCGTTTCCATCCCCTCGTACCAGGGCAACCAATTGATCGTTGGTACCTGAATAGCCCGTCAAGAATTTTAGATCCTTATCCATTAATTCCAACTGTTCGGCTGCAATCTGAATCGCCGCTAAAACCGTCGTCCCATAGCCTATAGAAACAAACGTTATTTTCTCCTCTGCCTGAAGGTCTTCGATTGATTTTATATCAGAGGATTCTTGCACTAATAGTACATAGTCCTGTGATTCTATACGGCCTATCCAGCTCATCTGATTCAATTCATAATCAACCTTTTCACCGAGAATACTAGGTAAGACCAGACCGGGTAGATTAAGGATCCCAAGGGTATAGCCGTCTGGCTCGGAACGATAGATACTTGCAGTCCCGCGCCGTCCACCTGTTCCTGGCATATTTTGTGGCAATACATTTACATCTTCACCCAACTGGGCGGCAAAGTATGGGGCAAAGACCCTGACTGTGGTATCAAAACCGCCGCCTGGCCCATAGGGAATAACGATAGATATATTTTCCTGAGGAAACTCACCTTCTGTATTTCCTGAACACCCTGCCAATATGACTAAAATCGAAGTAAATATAATCAAAAACCGCATGTTTTTCCCCTCTATTTTCCTACGTATCAGATTACGATAGATTGCCGTGCTATTGCAAACAGAATTCATGTCATTAAAAAACACCAATAATTAATACAATAGTAAGTGTGTGTCTATGCGTGATAACAATACAAATGGATATGGCGTTCACATATGTGATTATTGAAAGTAATGGAAGTATTAATGTAGTCCTTCTATTACGTGTGCCCGGTTAATGCTTGTGGATTCTCGAACCGGTTTTACAGATGCATCAAAATAGGGTTCGGTATCGCCAGCCACTGCCACCCGTTCCATATGTCGATTATCCGGGTAGTAATCATTGACAGCATAATGCTGACAAGCTCGATTGTCCCAGATAGCAACAGTCCCGGGCTGCCACTTTAAGCGAAATTGGTACTCGGGGACACTGGCTTGTACGTAGAGCAATTCGAGTAAACTTCGGCTTTCGTCATCGGACAATCCTTTTATTCTCAAGGTGAATTGCCTGTTAACAAATAAAACCCTTTGTAAGGTTTCAGGATGGGTAATGATCACCGGGTGCAGAGGATTAGGAAACATCACTTCCATTTGTAGTAATTCTTTCTGCTTATCAGGGTTATTTTTGTAGAGTACCCTGAAATTTTTAAAGTCATGTATCGCGCTTAAACCAATTATAAAATTTCTTAATGATTCACTTAAGCCATTGTACGCTGCACACATATCAGCCCACATAGTGTCTCCACCATAAGTGGGTATTTCAATACAGCGCAGAATCGTTAGCTTGGTTGGTTTTTTGCGGAAGGTTAAATCAGAATGCCATACATCGGTGGAGAATACCGGATTGTCCTTATTATTTTTTACTATCTGCAGTTCAGGTTTGCCTTCACCCTGGGGCCGAAATGGATTGGTTTCCAATGGTCCAAATTGTTCGCCAAAACGAATCTGTTGCTCCGCAGTCATTTGTTGGTTACGAAAGTAAATAACCTTGTGTTCAAGTAAGGCTGAGCAGATGACATTAAATTCAGATTCAGGCACCTTTTGGGACAGATCGACACCCGTTATTTCTGCACCTATAGTAGGTTGATCTCGTACAACTTCAATCACAAAACCAACCTATCATAACAATATTTATCGAACCAGAATTAATGCTAATCCATGCGTCCGTGTATGGGCACAAAAAGATCATCCACTGGAAATTCCTTTTCTATAAAATGCTGTTGTTGCATATATTTCACAAAGGCTTCCAGGGTCGGACGGTTTTCTTCTACACCATATGCCCAAAGTTCCTTGCCAAAGTATTCATCCACTTCATGTAAATCATCGAACAACCAGGGCAGCATGTAACGTTGCGCAGCAGAGAAGTACATCTTATCCATCGCCCACTTCTTTGATTCCAGAAATGCCTTGAACAAACTGGTAGCAATCCATTTATTCTCTTCATAGATTTTCCGCTGAATAGCAACCGTATGCATGATCGGGTGAATCTTATGTTCACGGTAGTAGCGTTTTTCTTCTTCGCGAGGATTAGGAAACAAACGCGTAACCTTATCTGGATCGGTGCGAACGGAATCGGGCAATCTGGAACCAATTAATGCATCGATTTCACCATCACGTAACATATCAGATAATGATTTATCTGAGGTATTCTGAACGATGTCTACAGGTTGTAATAAATCGGGAACAGCAGGGGGTTTACCATGTGTCCCAGCCTTCTCAACAGCACCCTGGACCCACTGAACATTGGACAGGTCGACACCGTAAACATTCTGTAGATCACCTCGAATCCAGATGGCCGCAGTTATAGTGTAAAGCGGAACACCAATTCGTTTACCCGCAAGATCCTTGGGTTCTTTGATACCTGATTTCGTA
>JBNMOP010000151.1:0-6029 GCA_051275005.1 Gammaproteobacteria bacterium
CTGCAGGGTTATTTCCCTCCAGTTTTGCTAAAAGCACATTGCCAGACTCACTCCCGATTCTTTTCAGTCTTACGAGGGGTGTATTACCAACCGTAGACTCAAGGTCATGGAATTCTTTATTATTTATTGACATTAATTTTTTTATATTTAGTCATTAATTATTGCAGCCATTATTATTGCATCTTCACGACCATGTTTTGCGGGATAATAATTTCTTCTCATACCAACCTCATTAAACCCTGAATTAGAATAAAGTGTTATTGCAATTTTATTTGACGGTCTAACTTCTAAAAATGCCGTATCCGCATGGTGTTTTTTTGCAACCAACAATAATTTATATAATAACTTTTTACCTAATCCTATTCCCTGTGTTTGAGGATGCACGCATAAATTAAGAATATGACATTCTCCTGCAGCAACCGACATTATGCCGTAGGCATCAATTTCATTCCTATAATTTAATATAACCCAGCAACTATATCCAACTCGCAGACAATCGTTAAATATTGTTTTATTCCATGGAAAATCATAAACAACATTCTCAATAAGCAGTATTTCTTCAAGATCCTCTTCGGTCATTGGCCGAATAGTGATTAATTCAGTCTTGATTACTGCACTCATTGACTTAACTCATTATATAGCTTCAATGCTGCCTGTAAATCATCCCAGGATTTACGTTTTTCGCGAGGAGACATCAATAGATAGGCAGGATGATAGGTTACTAGCATAGGAATTTCCAAATCACTGTACTCATATACTTTACCTCGCAACTTATCAAAGGGAACATCTGTGTCTAATAAATTCTGAGCTGCAATACTTCCCACTGCCAAAATTATTTTTGGCTTTATATATAATATTTGTTTGCGTAGATAATCTCCACATCTGACGACCTCATTAGCTGCAGGGTCTCGATCATTTGGAGGTCGACACTTTAATATATTTGCGATAAAAACCTGTTCTCGCTTCAAACCTATTGCATTCAACATAGAGGTTAATAACATCCCTGCCTTACCAACGAAGGGTTCCCCTAATCTATCTTCTTCTGCTCCAGGCGCTTCGCCAATTAACATCCAGTCTGCCGTTTCAGAACCACTACCAAATACAGTTTGGTTTCTACTTTGATGTAATACACATTTATTACAACCTGATACCTGGTTTTTTAGATTATTCCACTGTTCCGACTTATCATCCAAAGGAGAAGGAAGTTGATCTTCATCAGTTTTTTCAGACAATATCTCATCGTCACCCGATTCTCGGCTTCTCCATATATCTATATTCATCAACTTTAGATATTTTTTTTGCCTGATAGATAAATTCATATCTGCGGATGTGCTCTTTCAGTTTTTGCTAATATACGATTTATTCCATTAATGTATGCCTTAGCTGACGCAGCAATAATATCGGTATCAGCGCCTCGACCATTGACAATCTGATGATCCTTACTTACTCGAACTGTCACCTCGCCCTGGGAATCCGTACCACCGGTTATACTATTAACAGAATATAGTTGTAGTTCACACCCACTCTTCACGACAGATTCAATAGCCTTGAATACGGCATCCACGGGACCATCACCTGATTCTCGCCTTGTATGTTCTTCACCATCAATTGAGATAACAATTTCAGCGTTAGGTGCTTCGCCTGTCTCAATAAAAACTTTTAACGAAACAAATTTAATATGTTCATAATTAGAATCCTGCAAACTGTCTGTGACCAAGGCTTGCAGATCTTCATCAAAAATTTCATGCTTTTTATCCGCAAGCTCCTTGAATCGAGCAAAAGTTTCATTAAGGTCCTCCTCACTGGTAAATTCAAAGCCTAATTCTTTCAGCCTTGTTTTAAATGCATTTCTTCCTGAATGTTTACCAAGTATTAAGCGATTCGTATTCCAGCCTACATCCTGGGCCCTCATGATTTCATAGGTATCTCGATTTTTAATTACACCATCCTGATGTATCCCTGATTCGTGAGCAAATGCATTTGCACCTACTATAGCTTTGTTTGGCTGAACAGGAAATCCTGTAATATTCGAGACCAACTTAGAACAGTTCAGAATTTCAGTAGAATCAAGAGTTGTATCACAAGGAAAGACATCCTGCCTGGTACGTACTGCCATAACTATTTCTTCTAATGCAGCATTCCCTGCCCGTTCACCCAAACCATTAATTGTGCATTCAACCTGCCTGGCCCCATTTAATACCGCAGATAATGAGTTAGAAACGGCTAAACCAAGATCATTGTGACAATGAACTGAAAAAACTGCCTTGTCTGAATTAGGAACCAATTCAATAATCTGCTTGATAGTCTCACCAAATTGGTGAGGCATACTATATCCCACAGTATCGGGAACATTTATCGTGGTTGCACCTGCGTCGATTACTGCCTCAATAACTCGGCAAAGAAAATCTAACTCAGAACGACCTGCATCTTCTGGGGAAAATTCAACATTGTCTGTATATTTTCTGGCACGTTTTACCGCCCGAACAGCTGCATCTATAACTTCCTCAGGACTCATACGTAATTTATGTTGCATATGAATTTTTGACGTTGCAATAAATGTATGAATACGAGCAGCTCTGGCTGGTTTTAATGCCGCACCCGCCGCATCAATATCGGCATCATTGGTACGGGCTAATCCACAAACTACACTTTCATTTATTACCTCAGCAACCGCCTTAACTGCAGAAAAGTCACCTGGACTCGCAATAGGAAACCCCGCCTCAATTATATCAACACGCATTTTTTCCAGCGCCTTAGCTATGCGCACCTTTTCATCACGGGTCATAGATGCCCCGGGACTTTGCTCACCGTCGCGTAAAGTTGTATCAAATATGATTAACTTGTCTTTCATGTCCTAGCTCCGAATAACAATAACATAAACCGAATCACTGTCGCTTGGCGACAATTATCTGCAAAAAAAAAGAAAAAACGGTTTTATATATGAATTATCTGCCCAAGCAGGGCAGGAGCAGACGACCGATACCAACGTTTGTTAACGGTGTCTTAGAGATACAAACTGAGGAATAGTTAGGAAAATTATACATCTTCGAACTATAACTCTTGATGATAATTTTTCCAAGTAATTAATCATCTTTTTCCATCTCTGGTTCACTATGTTTCCTTGAGGCCCGATGTTTTCGTAACATGATAAGAGTAAATATTGGACCAGAACAAGCATAACAAAATGCAGCCGTGGTCAGTACAAGTGGTGGATTACTGGAGAAAAGGAAAAATATTAATACAACGATTAACACAGTAAAAAATGGAATTCGACTTTTTAAATCTATTTGCTTAAAGCTATGATAACGAACATTACTCACCATCAAAATTCCTGTAATAACAGTAATAGGCAATGTAACTATGACGGCAAATCTTTCATCTGATAAACCAAAACTATCTCCTAACCAAACCATACCTGCAATCAGAGCTGCTGCTGGAGGACTGGCTAGACCCTGAAAGTAACGTTTGTCTTCAATGCCAGCCTGTGTGTTAAACCTTGCCAATCGCAATGCCGCTGCTGCAGTGAATATAAATGCTGCGGACCACCCCAACTTACCGAGATTAAATAATGACCATTGATAAATTAACAGTGCGGGGGCCAAACCAAAGGAAATCAGGTCAGATAAACTATCATACTGAACACCAAAATCTGACTGGGTATTCGTCAAGCGCGCTATACGACCATCCATACCATCCAGTATCATTGCCACGAAAATTGCTATAGCCGCCGCTTCAAAACGGCCATTAATCGCAGCAATTATTGAATAAAACCCTGCAAACAATGCGGATGTTGTTAGCAGGTTTGGAAGTAAATAAATCCCTCTTCGACGATTAACCATAATTCTATGCCCGTAGAAATGCTTTAAGAAAATAACCTGACGAAAAGATAAGCCAGTCAAACTGTATTAATCTCTCATACTACTTCTTCGATTAATGCTTAAAATTAAATTTGATACAATTTTATATTGGTTAATATGAGGGAAATTAAATCGTAGTACTGTTGTCGTGTATTATCTGAGCCAATATAGAGGATCCTGATTTAACAATATCACCAACAGCCAATTCCATTCGTGTTTGTTCAGGTATCAATACATCTATAATTCCAGAAAAGTAAAGATATCCAGACTTTTGACCTTGTCCAGTACGCTCACCGCAGCGTAATTTAATTTTCATGAATGGAGAAAATTTTCCTATTGCAACAGAATATACCACATCATCATTTTCGTCAGTTTGTATCCAGTATGTATAGCGTTTTTTTACGCCTGTTTCTTTACCATATGCAGCCCATTGATTTTTTACTTTACCTTCAATCGGACTTCTAAGTATATGCGTATGCCAAAATCTCATTTTTATTCGTATTTTAATTGCATCTCTATCAATCCATTTATCAGCAACCTTACCAATCGAAATAATTTCACCATTAACAGGACTGACTATTGCCAGAGGCGCAGAAGGTATTTGACAGACAGGATCCCTGAAAACAAATGCCAACGGAACAATTATACCTAAAACAAAAAATGCAGCATACCAACCTAGGTACATCTTTGCTGATATTGCAATAATAAAAAGGACAACCAGAAAAACTCTGATCTCACGCGCAATTATCATTATTTTTCCAGTTTAGCAAAAAACAGTATCAAGATTTATTAACCCTACCTCTTTAAATTGTATGACTGTTAATTTTTATCTTGATCGACCAGTTTGTTTTGTGAAATCCAGGGCATCATGGATCGTAATTGTGCTCCTACCGTTTCAATTTGATGTTCCTTACTAATTCTTCGTTCAGCCTTCATTACCGGGGTACCACTTTGGTTTTCAAGGATAAACTCTTTAGCAAACTTTCCTGTTTGAATTTCATTTAGTATTTCCTTCATCGCTTTACGAGATTCCTCGTTAATCACACGCGGGCCACGAGTTAAATCCCCATACTCCGCAGTATTGGAAATCGAGTAACGCATATTGGCAATACCGCCTTCATATATCAGGTCAACAATAAGTTTGGTCTCATGTAAACATTCAAAATATGCCATTTCCGGCGCATAACCAGCTTCCACAAGTGTTTCAAACCCTGACTGAATCAACGCTGTAATACCTCCACAAAGTACTGCTTGTTCACCAAACAAATCAGTCTCAGTCTCTTCTTGAAATGTAGTCTCAATTACCCCGGCTCTACCACCACCATTAGCTGAAGCATAGGACAATGCTAACTCTTTGGCTTGGTTAGAAGGATTTTGATGAATAGCAATCAAAGAAGGCACTCCTCCTCCTTCTGTATAAGTAGACCTGACCAAATGACCCGGACCTTTCGGTGCAATCATAAAAACATCCAAATCAGAACGTGGTTGTATTTGTTGAAAATGAATATTGAATCCGTGAGCAAATACGAGTGCAGAATTTTGTTTGATATTAGGTTCAATCTGTTCTTTATACAGTTTTGCCTGATGTTCGTCAGGTGCCAAAACCATTACCAAATCTGCCCAAGCTACTGCTTCTTCGATGGATTTTACTGTAAGTCCTGCAGCTTTTGCTTTCTTTTCAGATGATGAACCATTTCGTAGTCCAACACATACTTCCACACCTGAATCACTAAGATTATTAGCATGCGCGTGTCCTTGAGAACCATAACCTATGATTGTTACTTTTTTGCTCTTAATTAGTGAAAGATCAGCATCTTTGTCATAATAAATATTCATTGCTACTCCTACGTGATTGTTAAAACTTAATGGCGCTGGCACCCAGGGCAATCCCTGAAACACCTGAACGAACCACTTCTATGATACAATTTGTATTAATCTGTTGAATAAATTTATCTAATTTTCCACCATTACCAACTAGCTCTATGGTGAAAGTATTTTCACTATCATCAACTATTTTTCCTTCAAACTCTTTTACTATTGGTTCAAGAACTTCTTTTTGAATCTTATTTGAATCAACTTTTATTAGCAGAACTTCTCGTTCTATATGCCTCATTTCGTTAAGGTCAACCACCTTGATTACATCAACAAGTTTATTTACCTGTTTGGTAATCT
>JBNMOP010000152.1:0-5997 GCA_051275005.1 Gammaproteobacteria bacterium
ATGTTTTTGAAGAGTTGTTTTGTCTTTTTGGCACTCTTCGAATTGCAATTGAAGGACAAACTGATGTCGAATTATGTATAGGTGAAAAGGTTTTGATCCCAAAAGGGAAAAGTCATTGCGTAAATAACGATAGCGATGAAGAGGCACGTTTCCTGGTTGTACAGGGGGGTGGTGAATTTAACCTGGTTGCAAATAATTAGTTGGGCTATAGATAATCTGTCTGTGAATTTTTTTGGTTGGATTCGTTAACTTGTCAATTCCAACGAAAAGAATAGGTGATAATAATTGAATAGGTTGAGACATTTGAAATTTAGTTTTAATGCTTTTGATATCCATCGAATACGGTTGTTTAACTATTGAGGAGTGCACATTATGAAATGGCATAATTTTTTCCTGATTATCATAATAGGAATTTGGTTCTCACACAGCACGCTTGCGACTGAGGCAACGGGGCGGTTCGTCGATTTACCAGACATGAAGCTCTGGATTATCGATAGCGGGGGGACGGGGGAACCGGTCATCTTGCTACACCCGAGAACGGGGAATTCAGAGTTTTGGCAATATACTGTGGTGGCACTTGCCGAGGCCGGCTATCGCGCAATCGCTATCGACAATCCTGGCTGGGGTAAAAGCGTTGTGTACAAAGGACAAAAGTCGGTTCCTGTCGCCGAAACCCTCGATGTGCTGTTTGATCGTCTTCAATTAAAAGAGGTTCATGTGGTCGGCACCGCTATGGGTGGCTATACCGCACTGGATTATGCAGCCTTTCGACCTGGACGTGTTAAAAGTCTGGTGATCGCCGCGAGCGGTCTCGGGTTTGAAAATGACCCGGAGTACACTGCCTTCCGTGAGCGCGCAGCTATACCCGGTTTTGATAAACAGCCATCAGATATTCGTGAGGTAAGTCCAAACTACCGTGGCATGAATCCAGAAGGGGTCGCGCGCTGGAAAGCGATCTACAATAACGGTCAGCAGGAAGGTGCGGTCCGGCCACCGCTAATGAGTCCCAACACACCGGCAAAGCTTGCATCGATCCGTGTTCCAACGTTTGTCATTGCAGGTGGAATGGATCTAACGACACCATCCGGCGGTATGCGCATGTGGAGCCGACATCTTACTGTGCCTTATGATTTTCTTGTGATCCCGGAAGCTGGGCACGTGTTAGTTTGGGAACAACCTGAAGTGTTCAACCCTGCACTTATCGAGTTTCTGCAAAAACACTGAACTAATATTCGATTTGAGAAAATAGTATCGTATTGCGATTAGTGTACAGTTGTGAGTCTAGGGTTTAATCCTGATATCTGCCCTTAGGCTCTGAAGCTGATATAAATTAGGGAACCTCTGATTAAGTATCTTGACCGTCATTCGTATAAAAATCAGCATTAAGTAAGCGATTGTTTTAACTGGATACTAGCCAAACTTTATAACCCCGGGGTATTAGTACCCTTTAGGGTGCCAGAATGACAGTTCAAAAAATATTGAGACTTAATCAGAGGTTCCTTAGATAGACTTATCGCAAACTTATTTCAGATTATTTTACCTCAGAACGATTTAATACGCCTTTATCGTACTTAACTTTTTCCTCGTCGCTAAGGGTTTTCCGCATCTGGATTAGATGATCATATCGAAGGCGCATAATTTGTTTTTGGGCAGCCATCAATTCATCAATTTTGGCGTTTACATCCTCAATTTTGACATCCTCACGAATGGTCATTTCATTAAGTTCTTTTAATGCCAATGCCTCTTTTGCTTTAAATGGTGCCTGATCAACTTCAAGTTGGTGATGCATTTGATTAACTTCTTCAGAATGATGCATAGCATGTTTATGTTTTTCTTGTGCATTTATTGTGAAGCTGCACAACATCATCATAGCTACCAATATCGTTGTATATTTTATGGAAGGTTGATTCATAATTTTATCCTTGGGTGTTATTCAGGGTCAGGTAAAACTCAAGATTATCGTATAAAAAAATAAAAATCCAATGACTATGTAAGAAACAAAAATGACGCGTCTTTATTAATGTTCTTATCCGCCTGGTAAATTTTTAGCAAATTTGAAGTATGGCTTATAGCTTATTGTTTAAATACAGTAATTGTCAGTACTGCCCAGGCCACTATAAAACATATACCTCCAATTGGAGTAATTATTCCTAGTTGACGAATCCCTGTAATCGCTAATAGATATAAACTACCTGAAAACAGAAAGATGCCAGATAACATTAACCAACCAGACAATCTAATGCCGCTACTGGATACTTGTGAGGCGATTAAGCCAATCATAATTAAACCCAGGGCGTGGTAGAAATGGTATTGAACACCCGTTTGGAAAGTAACTAACAATTGTTCTGATAACTTACTTTTAAGTCCGTGTGCCGCAAATGCCCCAAGTAGTACTGCAACCATTGCATTACTGCTTCCCAGAACCAAAAATAATTTTGTGTAGTAATTCAGCGTAGTTAATCCTTAATATTTTGGATGTATTAATACTTTATTTTAGTTGAGACCAGAATTTCTCAATTTGAAAATACATAAAAGATGCTGTCATCGCAATTAATACCAGTCCGGTCAGTGCTTCCATGCCAGCAGTAAAGCGGATTAATCCTACAGGGATCTGATCGCCGTACCCAAGGGAGGTATAGGACACAATTGAGAAATAAATACAGTTCATTAGTGATTCATCCAAATTACCGTTTAAATTTCCATATGACCCATTCTGTATTAACAAGAAAAACGCGATACCAAAGATCCAAACTTCAACTAGATGAGTCAATAGTGCACCAATCAAACCGATAGCCACTCTGAAGCGATGTTTAATCTTTAGCCATGAAAGAAAAATTGAAAGCTGGAGTAAGGCTTCATAATGAATAATGACAACCAGGCCAACTAAGACACAGTTAATAATAAAAATTGCTATCATCTGCTAGTGGTCCAGGTCGCTGAAGAATAGCGGTGGTGAGTCTGGATACAGATACCAGTTTCCCGTGTTCTGCTATAATTTCAATATTCCAGATATGTGTAGATAAACCAATATGTAATGGTGTCGCAATACCGGTTACGACGCCACTGGTAACCGGTCTGAGATGATTGGAAGATATTGACATCCCCACACAATATGATTTCTTCATATTGATACATAAGGTAGAGGCAATACTCCCGAGAGTTTCAGCCAGGGCGACACTTGCACCACCATGTAGTTTTCCTTCTGGTTGTAAAGTACGGTGATCTACAGGCATGGTTCCTTTTAGGTAATCATCTCCCACCTCGGTCACTTCTATACCCAGCAACTCCACCATGGAGTTTTTCCTGAAAGAATTTATATTCTCTATGTCTGGTTCACGTTGCCAAATTGGCATTATTTTATCCTCGTGCTGTATGCTTAATCTGAAATATTGGTATCAGGGTACAATATCATCAAGGAAATTGTAATGTATAAACGGACTAATTAGGTTAGTTTTAATTATCATAAAAGTAAGTTGGTAATGAGATGCAGTTTAATAAAACCAGTCATGGATCACATGGTGTAACATAAGCAATATGAAGCCGATATCTGTAAAATTATTGACACATCCGGTGCATTTCTTTTCGCTGGGATTAGGTAGTGGTTATATGCCTAAAGCCCCGGGGACGATGGGGACTGTGGTGGGGGTGATTTTATATTTGATACTTTATAAATTAGCCTGGTTCTATTATCTGGCGCTGGTAATATTATTATTCTTAATCGGTATCTGGATTTGTGGTGTTACGGCCCGGGAGTTAAATGTTCATGATCACCCCTCCATAGTCTGGGACGAAATTGTTGGTTATCTGATCACCATGATCTTTGCGCCGGCGGGATGGTGGTGGATATTATTGGGCTTTGTCCTGTTTAGGTTATTTGATATTTTTAAACCCTGGCCAATAAATTTACTGGATAAACACGTGAAAGGGGGGCTTGGGATAATGATAGATGATCTCATTGCAGGTATTTTTAGCTTGACTCTGCTTCAATTAATCGCTTATATCTTATATAGATAGTAAGTAAATGAAGAAACAGGATTAATAATTTAATGATAACAATCAACAACTACTTACAATGGATAGTCTCGATTGTTTTGCTTTTTAGTCTGGTTTCGCCTAGCCAGGCGGATATCTATAAGTATGTAGATAAATACGGCCGTGTCACCCTGACTGACGAACCCGATAATGCTAACTTCAAAAAGTTGGTCAAGACCTGGAAGGGTTGGGAAGAAGCAAAAAGCCAGATAGCTATTAAGGATTTCGATAAGAATAAGATACGACATGGCTCGACCATTGATAGTGTGGCAAAACGATATGGCATTCCACTACCGTTATTGCATGCGGTAATCTCTGCCGAGTCTGCTTATGATACATACGCAATATCTCGCGCGGGTGCAGTAGGATTAATGCAATTAATGCCTGAGACAGCCAAGCGTTACGGTGTAGTTAACCGAAGGAATCCAGTTGATAATGTTGATGGTGGTGCACGTTACTTACGTGACTTGTTAGCAATGTTCAATAACGACCTGCAACTCACCTTGGCGGCGTATAATGCTGGCGAAGGTGCTGTGAAGAAATACGGTAATAAAATACCGCCTTATGATGAAACCCGAAATTATGTAATTAAGGTGATTGCGTTTTATAAAAAATATAGGGATAGTGAGGTATGAAGGGTTAGGAGTTAGGGGTGAGGTGTGAGGAGAAAAATATTTTGTATTGGACAGGATTAACAAGATTTACAGGATAAAAGTTAAAATTAGATTTTTAGCACGTTAAATTAAAATAATTCACATAGCTACTTCACATCTAAATAAAAACATCATGTCTATCTGTAAAATCCAGTCTTTCAATGTAAATAAAAATATCTAATTAATCCTGTCTATTAATAAATCTATTATTTTTATATCCCTAACACTACATTCATCCGTACAACAACATTCCAATGCTGATATCACTTTCTTGATGTATTTATGTAGTGTTCCTCGACTTGCTTTATAAGGTGAGATTTTCCATATGATGAAACCCGAAATTAAGTGAATAAGGTGATTACATTTTATAAAAAATACAGTGATAGTGAGGTATGAACGGTTAGGACTTAGGAGAAAACATTTTGTATTGGACAGGATTTACAAGATTTACAGAATAAAAGTTAAAATTAGATTTTTAGCACGTTAAATTAAAATAATTCACTTTGTTACTTCACATCTAAATAAAAACATCATGTCTATCTGCAAAATATAGTCTTTCAATGTAAATAAAAATATCTAATTAATCTTGTAAATCTTGTCTATATATAATTTACTAAAGACACCTCACACCTCACACCTCACACCTCACACCTCACACCTCCCACCTCACACCTCACACCTCACACCTCACACCTCACACCTCACACCTCACACCTCACACCTCACACCTCACACCTCACACCTCACACCTCACACCTCACACCTCACACCTCACATACACTTCACTCATCCGTAACACAACCTTCCGATGCTGATTTCACATTCTTGATGTATTTATGTAGCGTTCCTCGATTTGCTTTATAAGGTGGCATTTTCCACTGCGCTTTTCTATTGCTGAATTCAGCTTCAGATAAATCAACATTGATGAGATTCTTTGAGGCATCTATGGTGATTTTGTCTCCAGTGCGGATTAAGGCAATTGGACCACCTTCCTGCGCCTCTGGGACGATGTGACCGATAATAAAGCCATGGGATCCACCTGAAAAACGCCCGTCGGTGATCATGGCAACGTCGTTACCCAGACCCGCACCCATTATTGCGGAGGTGGGGGTAAGCATCTCTGGCATACCAGGTCCACCTTTAGGTCCTTCGTATCGAATTACAACGACATCACCTTTTTCAATATGCTTATCTTCCAATGCTTTTAACATGTCTTCTTCTGAATCAAATACCTTTGCCGTACCGGAAAATACGTCGCCTTCTTTACCAGTAATCTTAGCCACAGAACCTCCCGGGGCAAGATTTCCTTTTA
>JBNMOP010000153.1:0-5873 GCA_051275005.1 Gammaproteobacteria bacterium
TAAAGGTTAAACCCAGTAAAAGTGCGGCACACAGGGCTTCAGTAATATAACAAAGGCTCAATATAAAACGCCGGTTTAAGCGATCAGCAACCTGTCCCGCAGGTAATATCAATATCACAAACGGTAAAAATTGGGCAAGTCCAACCAGGCCCAGATCCATAGGGTCGCCGGTAATCTCGTAAACCTGCCAGCCGATGGCAACACTTTGCATTTGCACGGCGAAAGTCGTAAAAAACTTAGCCGCAACAAAGTTACGAAAGTTTGGGTATTTAAAGGCGCGATCAGATTGCTGCTCTGTATCAGTCAATGGTACTTCCTTGTTATTACAACCGGAGAATAGATCGGAGCATTAGAATAAGATTAAGGCCATGCACGTTGCATTATACAGGACGCCAGCATTATTTCTAAGTTGTTTCTCCCCCAGTCTGATGCGAGGAAGCGAGAGAAGAATTTCCTGGTTATATTAAATAACCAGATTACTCATCGATTATTTCCAGTAACATTTCCTGAACACTAATCATCTGGTTCATCATATTTACCATGTCATTATGATACTGCATCATTCCACTGTCCATGCCGTCCTCACTGTGTTCCATATTGCCCATGCCACCACCCATCATATCGCCATGTTCCATCGAGGCCATTGCTTCCATCTTCTCCTTCATCATATGGATATGCATACCTAACATTTTTTTTCGATCAGCAGGGTCTTTTACCTGTTGTACATGTTCAAGATGTGCATCTAAACTGACGTGGTGGGCTTCGTGTCCCTGTTGCTCTTGCTCTTGTGTTTGGGCGCATGACAATGAAATGCCAAATAACATAAGTAAGATTGAATTAATAAGTGCTTTCATGGATTTCTCCTAATTAACAATTGTTCGATAGCTTATTACACCATTAATGCTTTAGAGATTTTATGACCTATATCAAAGATTAACCGTAAGATATTCAAAAACGCAGAACGAAAAGATAACAAGTCAGAAATACGAATAATATAATTAGCAATATTATAGTTAGATGTAAATAAAGTTATAAATATACGACTGAATAGCCACATACTCTGGCCGTGCTCCTGCATTTTTAGTATTTACGCCATCCATAGCGTGCGTGAATAATGGTGTTTTAGATTTTGTCAGCCTAATCCCAGAAAAGATTCAATTTACACTGCGTAATAATATGGCTGGTTTTAATTGCAATCGACGCAGCATATATCTGGCACCAAGGCTTAGAGCTATGCCACTGACAGAGATAGCGGTAATTAGTCCCAGCCAGATTAAATCTTCCGAGGGCAGTTTGAGTCGAAGATTAAGTAGCGGCAGGGCAATAGCAGAACCCGCAATTACTGCAAATATAGAGGTGGTAAATGCCAGTAATAAATACTCCATATGCAGGCTGCTTTTAATTACCGATAATCGTGTTCCCAGGGAATGAAGTACCGTGGCGTCATATATCTGCCGGGTACGTCCAGCGGCCATTACGCTGATCAAAACCAGTAAGCTGGCGGCAAGACTAACACCGGCTACCACCGCTAAACCCGCTGTGGCTTGACCTAAAATTTCCCGCGCCGATGCAAGGAGTGATGCGGTGCGGACACTGATAACATTAGGTGCCACCTGTGCGACTCGCCCTTGGGCAGCAATAGCCTCATTGTCATCCATGTAGGCTGCGCCCACATAACGATTTATAAATGTATCCAGGGCACCATCAGAAACAATTCCTTCAAACCAGAATTTGGTTTGCACCCCTTTTTGACTATAAATTGCGGCAACTTCTGCTTGCAAACTACGCCCTGCGATAGCAAAGGTTACGATATCACCAACTTTCAATCCGAGCTGTTCCGCCTCGCGGTCTTCCATGGCCATCTTTGCCATACCACTGATATTGTCATCCCACCATGCCCCATCAACCAGATTAACGTTATCAATATTATTGGCAGAATAGCTCAATTTGTATTCATCCTGACTGACATTACGACGACGTCGATTACTTATTTCGAATAACTCACTTACAGGTCTTCCATTTACTTCGGCGATCCTTGATCGTACCAGGGGCGCCATGTCTACTCGGACCACGCTGGGAGATTGTTCAATCGCATTCACAATATTTTGTACTTGATCACTGGATGCGTCATACATGATCAACGCAGGAGACTCTTCAGGGATAGTTGCGTTTATCGCTCGTACCAATGCACCCACTATCAGAGTACAGGCAACCAGTAGTGTTAAGGCCGAGCCCAGTGATAATAAAGACGTGCGTAACGGTGTGCCGGGTCGATGCAGATTTGCCATTGCCAGTTTCAGTGCAAAGTATCTAGATAACAATGGATGATCATCAAATGAACGGGCGAGATGACGAATACCGCGAACAATAAAGTCCAATAATAGTAACAGTAGTCCTATCACCCCCATAAATCCCAAACCAAATTGCAGATCGGGCATCGCGACTAATACCAGTAGGATAATGCTACCACCACAAAATAGTGTGGCAATCCACCAGGGTGTAGGTGTATCTGAACTGACGCTGTCACTACCTCGAAACAAGGAGGCTGGTTGTACTGAGAGTGCTCTGCCTATGGCAGGAAGCGCAAAAGTAAATGCAGTAAACACGCCAAACATTAAGGCTATCAGATTGGGTAAGAGCAGACTGGATACGGTTGTCGCCACGGGTACTTGATCGGCTATCACCGCCGCGCCGATTAATGCCAGACCGCCACCTATTAATACGCCTACCAGGCTAGCACCACCACTGAGTATGCCTACTTGTAACAGATAGACCATTGCAAGTCTTCGATTCCGCAGTCCCAGGGCACGCAAGGTTGCGATGGTCTTGAGCTTGCCCTGTAGATAGGACTGGATACTATTGAACACGCCCAGACCACCAATGAACAGGGTACTGAATCCAATAATAAGCAGTCCTGAGGCGATCTGGCCGAGACGTTCTGACAGTCGTCGGCTTCTATCATTGAATGTCCGCACTCGCCAGGTCTCATGAGGAAACGCTTGATAAAATCTATTTCGCCATACCTCGGCGTTAGTATTGGTACGAACATGATAATCATAATCTATGCGACTGCCGGGCTGTATAAGTTCAGACGCCTGCAATGCCTGTTGTGCAAGTAAAACCGGCGTTCCTCGCCAGTCTGCACTCAAACTACGGTCTGGTTGGTTTACTACCAGGGCACGTACCTTCATTACCTGTGACCCTACATAGACATCATCGCCGATGCCAATACTCAACTTGTTTGCCAGAAAGGGATCAATCGCCACGCCCCAGTAACCGTCTTTAAATGACGTTAAGGCAGACAGTGGCAGTGCCGGTTCCAGTACCAGTTCACCATATAAAGGATAGAGTTCATCCATACTTTGTAACTCTATCCGTAAAAATCCATTGTCCGTGCCTAGCATGGTATCCACCTCGGTCACACGAGACAGCTCGCCATTATCTTTGATCCAACCCAACACATGTTGTGGTAGTGGTTCCTTGGCATCTACTTCCACATCGCCACCCATAAGAACACGGGTATCAGCAAGCAAGGCAACCTCAATTAGACGATAAAGTCCTCCCGAGGCAGCAACCAATGTCACACCCAGGATCAGGCAGGCACAGAATATCCATAGTGAACGTCCACTGGACCGTAAGTCATGCCATGCCAGTTTAATTAGAAAGGACATGTTCTTTATCTTCTATCAATTTGCCTTCATGTAATCTTAATATTCTCTGACATCGTCTGGCTATCGCTTCATCATGGGTAACCAGAATTAACGTTGAACCTGCATCAGAATTTAAAGCAAAAAGAATTTCAATAATCTTCGCTCCGGTACGGATATCCAGATTCCCTGTAGGCTCATCAGCCAAAACAAGTTTAGGCGAATGAACCAGGGCGCGAGCTATGGCTACCCGTTGTTGTTCACCACCGGATAATTGAGAAGGGTAATGACTTTCTCTTGCTGCCAGGCCGATTTTTTTCAGCATTGCCCTGGCCTCTTCTTGGGAATTATTTTTACCGGCGATCTGTAAAGGTAATGACACATTACCAAGGGCGGTTAGGCTAGGTACCAGATGAAAGGATTGAAAAATTATCCCCAGATTATCTCTGCGAATGTCTGCCAGGGTATCGGCATCCATGTCATTTAATGTCGCACCATCAAACTTTATGATCCCTGCCTGGGGAAGTTCAAGCCCTGCTAGGAGTAACAATAAAGTCGTCTTGCCAGAACCAGACGGTCCAATAATTGCGACAGTCTCGCCATCAACTATAGAGACGTCCACACCTGCCAATACATTTAGTTGGCTTGCTTCCAGCGTGTAGGACATGCTGAGATCTATTAGTTCTATCATGCAGTTACCGAATTTTGTGTAATTAATATTTGAGGATGCAAGTATGACGTTTATTACAGTGAATTTTTAGTTTATTTGCGTGATTTCCATGATATTTACAATATTAGTCATGGACAAGTCAGCAGTCAGTTTGCCATGATAATGGCATGCAACATAATCGTATGATTTTTGAAATATATGTCCACGCGTGCGTAGGAGGAATAAATGTCTGATCTTAAAGTTGATCGTCGCGACTTTATACAGTTGGTCGGCGGCGGTGCGATGGCCATGGCCACGACCCGTTTGGTAAATGCACAGCAATCTATGATATCTCGAGCTATCCCGGTTACAGGTGAATTACTTCCTGTCATTGGGCTTGGAACTTCAGATGAATTTGAACGAAATACCTCATCAAAAATGGATGACTTAAAAGACGTCTTGACTACACTGCAGGACGCCGGTGGTACCTTAGTGGATACAGCGCCCACCTATGGCAATGCAGAATCAGTACTTGGCCGGTTGTTTTCTGAATTAAATATCCAACAACAACTTTTCATTGCCACTAAAATAAGTTTATGGAGTGTGCCTTTTCTATCCAAACAGGCAGGCATCGATCAAATGATGGAATCGGAACAGGTTATGGGCAAAGCCCCACTGGATCTGATCCAGGTACATAACTTGAATGACCTGGATACGCAGTGGGATAATTTAGTAGAATGGAAGGCCGCAGGAAAAGTTCGTTACATCGGTGTCACGATATATACCTACCGCCAATTTGAAAGACTTGAAGAATTTATGCGCAAGGCAACGGGTGTGGATTTTGTTCAGTTAAATTACTCTTTGCTTGAACCCCGTGCCGAAAACGTATTGATCCCTTTATCCGCAGACAAGGGTGCTGCTATAATTGTCAATAGACCCTTTGGCAACGGCGGCTACTTTCAGAAAGTTAGTAACAAATCATTACCGGAATGGGCTAAGGAATTCGATTGTGATAGCTGGGCACAGTTCACATTAAAATGGATACTCAGCAATCCAGATGTGGCCTGCGCTATACCCGCCACCAGTAACGCACGTCACATGCTTGATAACACCCGCGCCGGGTATGGACGCTTGCCCGATCAAAATCAGCGTAGGAAAATGCTGTCATTAATGCAGTCGATATAACCATAAGTTATCATTTCGGACAAAGTAGGAGGGGCTGCTCGGAATCTAGTCTAATAAACTTGGCGTCATTCCCGTGCTTGTGCACACGGGGTATTTTTGTCTTTGGGTAAAGGCGGGAATCCTTACAATGCCAGAAAAGATACATATTTATTAAAATATCTTGAAATATTACAAAACTGTCATTCTGGCGAAGGCCAGAATCCATATAAAATACTAAATCCACCCAATTTCATCTTAGTGATTCAAACCTTTAAGAATGATAGAATCCCGCTTCGTGTTTTCACTACGCGCCCGTAGCTCAGTTGGATAGAGTACCTGGCTACGAACCAGGGGGTCGGAGGTTCGAATCCTTCCGGGCGCGCCAATCAGTAGTAAAAATGGGCACTGATGCG
>JBNMOP010000154.1:0-5740 GCA_051275005.1 Gammaproteobacteria bacterium
GACATGATATTTATAGCAGTCTAGATTATTCTTGAAATCTAAATCATTTTCACTAATCAATCTCAATGCCTGATACAAGTCAGTATCTAACCAATGATCCGGGTCATTTTGTTCCAACGCCCAGAGCATGACATCAAGGCTTTCATCAATTACCTGATCATCATTAAAGAAAAGCACAGGAACAGTCCCTTTGTTGGACAGAGCAATCATTTCTGGCGGTTTATTTTTTAAATTGACTTCCCTGTGATCCCAGTTAATTCCAGCCTTAGCCATGGAGATACGTGCACGAATTGCATAGGGACAACGACGAAAGGAGTAAAGAATTGGAACTTGCATTGTTATTTACGTATCAAATAATATTATCTTTTTTTCTTACCTGCGCCATTCCAATATGCTGTTGGTTACGTCCTTCTGCAAGTTTTACCTGACGTTGACGTTCTTCCATTCTTGCGCGTCGATCAGCAGTTAAAGATTCGAAACAATGTGGACAAGAAATCCCTTCCAAATACTTAATTGATTGCATGTCATCTAACGAGACTGGATGACGGCATGCATAACATTGATCATGTTCTCCTTTTTGGAGTGCCTGATCCACGGCAACTCTGCCATCAAACACAAAACATTCTCCCTGCCACAAACTATCCTCGGGGTTTACTTGCTCAAGGTAACGTAAGATACCGCCATCTAATTGGTAAACCTTTTCATACCCTTTATTAAGCAAATAGGCGCTGGCCTTTTCACAACGAATACCGCCAGTACAATACATTGCAATCTTTTTATCTCTTTGTGGGTCGAGGTTTTGCTGCACGTAATCTGGAAATTCTCGAAAGTTCTCAGTCTCGGGCATCACCGCATTTTTAAATGAACCAATATCGCATTCATATTTGTTTCGTACATCTATCACTAATACTTCAGGATCGTTAATTAAGTTATCCCATTCTTCTGCCGGGACACGTGATCCGGTTTGACCATTGGGATCTGTTCCCGGCACACCCAGCGCGACTATCTCATTTTTTATCTTGACCTTCATCCTGTAAAACGGCAAAACTGGATTGACAGACTCTTTATATTCCATTGAGATAAACCTTGGATCTTGATTAAGATAAACTAATAGCGCATCGATACCGTCACGTGATCCTGCTACTGTCGCGTTGATTCCTTCCTCTGCCAGTAAAATGGTACCCCGCAGGTGATGTGTATTGCAGATCTCCAATAATGTTGCACGCAAGGTCTTGTAATCCTCAATAGGCACAAACTTGTAAAATGTTGCAACAATAATTTCTTCTATTTCTACCATTTTTTCGACTCTATTATTAGTGGATCTCCAAAGATGTATTATACCATCCAGGATTAACCAAAATTACTGCGTTAGATATCAACGAATGGAAATATTATACGAAGCTGTCAAATTTTTACTCGCAGCGGTGATTATTGTCCCTATTTTTAAGCATCTAGGCTTTGGGACCGTGCTGGGTTACCTTACCGCGGGCATCCTAATTGGTCCATATGGTCTTAATTTAGTAACGGATGTACAACAGATATTACATTTTGCTGAACTTGGTGTGGTATTACTCCTTTTTATCATTGGTCTAGAGCTAAAACCCAGCCGTCTATGGACGCTTCGAAATTCCATCTTTGTCTGGGGCACAATACAAATGATAGCCTCGACTACATTATTTACCGTAGTAGGCCTGGTTTTAAATTTTTCGTTTACCATCTCTTTTCTAGTGGGTTTTACATTATCGTTGTCTTCTACTGCCTTTGCATTACAAATGCTGGCAGAACGTAGAGAACTGGCTAAACGTCATGGCCGTGCTGCCTTTTCGATACTTTTATTTCAGGATATGGCGGTCGTCCCATTGTTAGCTGTACTTCCATTACTGGCTGTACATGATGCAGAGGTTCAGTCCGTTCACAAATGGGGCCCTGTCATCATTGGGCTGGTGCTAATGCTTATATTAATATTTGCCGGACGCATCCTCTTACGATACTTTCTGCGTATTATCGCGGGAACAGATATAAAAGAGATACTCACTGCATCGGCTCTACTGATCGTTGTTGGCACTGCCATAATTGTTGAACAAATAGGATTATCAATGGCCCTGGGCGCATTTCTGGCCGGCGTCTTACTTGCTGATTCTGAATACCGGCATCAATTAGAAGCGGATATTGAACCTTTTAAGGGACTTTTGCTTGGACTATTTTTTATTGCCGTAGGTATGTCAGTCAATATCTCCATTATCCAATCTATCCCCGGAACAATACTTGGCGTAACCACGCTTATAATATTGATCAAGGCAACCGTTTTATTCGTGCTGGGTAGACTACAAGGCATGAACTATACATCAGCCAAAAGTCTTGCGTTGTCCATCTCTCAAGGAGGAGAATTCGCATTTGTCGTCTTTGCTGCAGCGATGGCTATGGGCATAATTGAATCGGGATTAATAGATATATTGATTGTTGCCGTCACATTATCTATGGTCATGACCCCCATCTTGTTGAAGATAGATGATAAATTCTGCTCTCGTAAAACAACATTAGAACCAGAGTTTGATCTCCCAACGAACGAAAACAACCAGATTATCATCGCTGGATTTGGGCGATTTGGTCAGATCACTGGCAGAATACTCGGTGCAAAAAAAATCCCCTTTACTGCGTTGGAAAAAAATCCAGAGCAGGTGGATTTTGTGCGTCGTTTTGGTAACAAAATTTTTTACGGTGATGCCAGTCGTCTGGATCTATTACAAGCAGCCAATGCGGATAAGGCAAGTATTTTTGTCCTGGCAATAGATGATATCGATGAATCGATAAAAACAGCAGAGATAGTGAAACAACATTTTCCTAATCTCAATATCTATGCCAGGGCACGTAATCGCCAACATGCCTATAAATTAATGGATCTGGGTATAACTCAAATACGAAGAGAGACATTTGCCTCGGCCCTGGAAATAGCAGGTTTAGTCCTCACAGGGCTAGGGTTATCGAGTAAAAGGGTCAAACAGTCCGTTGACCGTTTCAGAAAACATGACGTAACACGCCTTTATGCAAGCCAGGCATACCATAACGATGAAGAGAAAATGATTGCATCAGTTAAAGATGCCGCAAAAGAGCTAGAAGGATTATTTGAGAGCGATAAAACAGATGATAATAATTAATGGTAGTACAGAATAATATATTTAAAAAAAGACCGTTTCGCATTTTATTAAAACGTCTAAAGGCACGACTACGTGAACCTCGCCAGTTTTCGGTTCCGAGCGCAGACAAGGAATGTCCAATATGCGGCTATATTGGTCGTTTTTTATCACTTGGGACTCCCCCTCGGTGGGATGGACGTTGTCCTAACTGTGGCTCTCGTGAACGTCACCGATTAATCCACATATTCCTAAAGAATCGTAATATAAATCTACATGACGGAAGAAAAATCCTGCATTTTGCAGCGGAATCCTATTTCGAAAAAATAATGCACGGTAACATAAATTATCACACTGCCGATCTTGTCGAAGGCAAAGCACGACATACAATGGATATGTCAAATATCCAATTTGATGATAATTATTTTAATGTAGTGATCACCAATCATGTTCTTGAACATATATTAGAAGATAAGAAAGCTTTGTCAGAAATATATCGCGTAATTAAACCAGGTGGATTTTCCCTGATCACAGTTCCCATAAACTGGGCGCGCAAATCAACCTATGAAAACCCGGCGCTAACAACAGCCGAACAACGCTACGCCCATTATGGCGATAGTTCACATGTTCGATATTACGGTAGAGATTTTGAAGAAAGACTCATCGAGATTGGATTTATAGTGGAATGCTGGCGTCTTCCTCAAGAACAAGAACCAGGCTATGGATTACTCAGGGAGGATGTTTTATGGATTGCTTCAAAACCAGGACCTTGAATTACAAAAAAATACCAGATACTTTCAATTCCAAAGGTATACCGCGCGTTTAATTAATAACTGGATGCTGGTTGAAATTTTACCCTAGGTATTCAGCATGACGATTTCGAGTCCTTAGTCCCGCGCTATTACCACTTGTTATTCGTGAAAATCAACGTTCAAACTCAAAATTCGCTTTCAAAGCAATGGGATGGACTCCTCCTCCCTTAAACGGCATCTACGTGCCAAACTGGAAGTGTCACCCACCAATTAATTAAAAGAAGGAGGAGTCCACCATGAACAACCTTAGTCGAGTAGGTATTGATTTGGCAAAGAATATTTTTCAATTACACGGGGTCAATCGTGCTGAAACATCAACCTGGTGTCGTCGATTGAAACGAGATAATTGGATAAACGTATTACTGAGGAAGATTGAACCAGGCTGTGAGATTGGTATGGAAGCCTGTACCGGTGCACACCATTGGGCACGATTACTTCAATCCAAAGGCTTTCACGTAAAGCTCATCGCCCCGCAATTTGTTAAACCGTATGTGAAGAGTAATAAGAACGATGCCAATGATGCCGAAGCAATCTGCGAAGCCATGAGTCGTCCAACGATGCGATTCGTGACAGTCAAGACGGTCGAGCAACAAGAGATACAAGCAGTGCATCGCATACGTTCAGAATTAGTGAGCCAACGAACTGCCAAAGGGAATCAGATCAGAGGTCTGGTTGCGGAATATGGATTAGTTGTGCCACCGCAAATACACCATTTACGCGCAGCAGTGCCGAACTGGCTAGAAGATGCTGAGAATGGGTTGAGTGACCGATTCCGACGATTGTTGAATGGTCTGTGGGGTGATTTGAGGAAACTGGATGACCGTGTGAGTGAAATGGATAAAGAGATTGAATTGATTGCAAACAATGACCCGGTTGCAAAACGCTTGCAACAGCTGCGCGGAGTGGGTCCGATGGTGGCAACGGCATTACTTGCAGCGGTCGGTGATAGAAAACAATTCTCAAATGGTCGACAAATGTCAGCGTCACTGGGACTAACGCCCAGGCAACATAGTTCTGGTGGAAAAGACCGATTACTGGGTATTAGTAAACGCGGTGATGCGTATCTACGTAGTTTAATGATCCATGGTGCACGCTCTGCTATTTACGCTGCCAGAGGAAAAGAAGATCGCCTGAGCGTATGGGTGAATAATATTGCATCGCGTCGCCACGCGAATGTTGCGGCGGTGGCATTTGCCAATAAGACGGCAAGAATTGCCTGGGCAATGTTACGAGATGAAATGGATTATGACCCAGCGTTAGCGTGAGATTAAGTTGAAATAGGAACAACCAATAGGAGTCTATCAACCACGATTGCAAAGCAAACCGAATAATGGTGAACAGGTCGAACCGGCGTTGGTAAAACCCGATTATGTCTAAGTGTACAAAACACGACAAAGCAATAGGGAATCAGCGCGCGAATAGCCCATTATGGCCCTGCATCGAAAGAATGATGCTAACTATGAGGCCGGATATACGTGAGCAGTCGTACCCTCTCACCATGAAAACGGAATGCTTGCATTGAGGAGGAGTCCATATACAGACATAAATTAATTTACAAAAAAAGGTATGCTTATACGAACTCAGGTTCCGGTATTCAGGTCAGAAAAGCGAAAAGAGGATTGCATTTCCTGTCAGGTTTGGTGAGGAGTTTGAGAGCAATTACAATATAGCATATTCTGAGAAGGGCTTTTATACTTCATAAACTCCATTACCAACTAGAGTACCCGAATCCATGGAAAACTCCAACGCAAATAGACGCTACGCCCTCGCAGTCTTCGCCGCACTGTGGGCCGGAGC
>JBNMOP010000155.1:0-5607 GCA_051275005.1 Gammaproteobacteria bacterium
TTAAACCTGGCAGGGAATTTTCTTTAATCCGTTCGGCTATTATCTCAGCCGGAAAATTCATAAGGATAGTAATGAAGAATACAGGGATTCCCAATATAGCCAGACGCAACCAGTTTCGACTCACTGGGGTTATCCCTGGGTAAGGGTCAATGTCGCCTGCACCATTCCCGTGTTATTTTCAATAAGTGAAAAGTCTGCGTTAGATATCTGTGCCCCGGCTTTGGACTCTAGTTGGAACATCAGATCGACAAGTTCAGAGTAATTGATTTCGGAAAAGTTTAAACGGATTTTCTGGTTATCTATGGGACGTAACTCACTAATTTTGTCGGACAATGATAATTCTCCCAAAACAAATTGTACTGAAGCGAGAGACAAGGGTATTGAATTGACCCCAATATCATCAGAACTCGTATTCATCAATTTCTTTAACTCTAAAACATGCGCCTGCATCCAGACATAATCAGCTCGCAAGGTTGGCAGCGCTTCACGCATTCTGTTACGTTCATTTAATGAAGGTTCAATTAACAGATATGACAGAACCAATACCGTAATAGCGATTCCCACTTTAAGAACATTTCTCTCGCGCGCATGACGCAGGCGCCACCACTCAATTATATTCATGTCTTTGATTCCAGGCTTAAGCGACTATAGACCCGTCCTTCTCGAAGATCTGCGTTGTCTACTGTGATATTCATAGTCTTTTCAAGTTCTTTTTGCAGCTTTTCCAGTGCTTCGTAATCAGTCACACTTACTTCTAATATGAATTGCTTGCCATCGTATTCCAGTTTTTGGAGTTGATTATTTTCAGGATCAAGAATGTTCGAAAGTATTACAAGATTCCCGAGGAAATTTGTTCCTGCTCCGTCACTGGATGTCTGTGAATCTCTATATTTTTGCAACTGTGATTCCATTTGAAAGCGTGGATCAATCAGGTTACGGGCATTGGGAAACACTTCTTTATATCTTTGTTCAATACTTGACTTAATTTCCGTATATTCAGATTTGATCTGCGATCCTTCAATCATCCATTGCGCAATGATGGTAAGTAATACTGCTGCAGCTAATCCAGCCATAGGTATAAGTCGTCTTAACTTGTCCTTTGCATTATCGTTTGAGGCATAAGGACCGGTTAATAAATTAAAGTTGCTTTCCGTGGAGACTGACTTTGAGAGCGAGTTACTGCGTGATTGATTATCTTCAATGACAAGCAGATTAACGGATAACTTTTCTAATTCCACAGACCAGTTTTCTACATTTTGTCTTTGTAGATCATCATTTAGCCGTACGTGTATCTGCTGAGGTTTTTCATCAGCGCGTTCTAATGCTAGCAACAATGGACCGGGCAAATGTGATCCGAGCGTCCCCGTTATAGCTGCCCCTCCTTCATCTCCAGGGAAACGAAGTAAAAAGGGTTCTTCTGTTACATCTACAATCCAATTGCCTTTTGAGGGATCATTTATACAAAAATAATCTGGCAATAGACATTCAACACGCCATCCTCGAATCTTGAAATTATTTAACAGACCTTCTAGATAATTTTTTGAGATTACTGCAACAGGAATTTTTGTAATGTTTTTGCTTTTTGTCAAGGGAACGAAATGGTAGTCCTCCGGGGCATGGAGTAACTTATCTTCCAGAGCATACCCCAGGGAATCAAAAAAACGACGCCGATTTCGTGCAGGGGCTATAACATTATGTATACGAACATGCTCACCGGGAATGCATACGACAAGGCTTGACCCTTCCGGCGCCGGAACGTCTGAGATATCAGCACAACTACCTTGCTGCAGCGGCTCAGAGACACCTGCACGCCTCTCAAACCATTCAACCGTTGTTGCCTGGGCGTAGATCCACCAATAGTTTTCATTTGTCATGTCATAAACACCACTACTGTATTGTTATAAATGTTATTGATATGTACATCAGAAAAATGTCCTCGACTGGTGCAGTATAATTGCATCTCCTCCGAGTCGATGATAGAGGGTTACCATTTTGTGTTCCACGTTATCAAAGCTCATCTGTGTATGTGCCTTAAAGTATGCTGTCGTAACATCCAATCCTTCTACATTTTTAATATCTAGTCCTACCGGGATCTGACTGGTAAAATCTTCGATACTTTCATAGGGTGTTACCTGGGCCTGATCTACCCATTTCTGTGTCTCATTTGTGAGAACCCTGGGCGTTTCCCGATTGTATAGCATTGCAGCCAGGACCTCTGGGCTGGCTGTATTTACATTAACTGTTGTAAATTCAGGTAACACGGTAATAAAAGGTCGCAAACGATTCCACACGCTCTGATCTATGCCCTTCACCAAAAGTAATTCCTGTTCATCAATAAATGGGCGATTTGCTGCAAAATAAGGTCGTTCCAGATTCAGGTAATAGAGATCTTCTGCACCCTGATAGCCGCTGGGATTCCCATCAGCATCTATCCAATCTGCAACCGCCTGGGCAATTCCGGGGTCCAGCTCCAATTGCTGCAACAAGTTTTCAAATTGCTCTAATGCCAATGGATTTATTTTACCTTTATCATCCACAAGATTATTCAGATTGATACGTGATTGCATATCTTCAATCCAGCCAAACATTACACCCCAGGCAATCGGTATAGGTATCATGGGTTGTGCCCAATCATCCGTACTTGCATCAAAATTATTTTTATCCTCTTCGAGAATAGACCCTACCCAGATCTGCGCTGCACGCGTGGCCTGGGCTGCCTGCGCCAGAGCGCCACTATTTTCCACTTGTTGTATCCAGATCTCATTTAACAGGCTCAATCGCGTAACAATGGCCGTAAGCATTGCAACTATCAGTAATACGGTGATCAGGGCTACACCTGTCTGATGACAGGTACGTTTAGCGCAGAGGACCAACATAAAATACTCTCGTGACGGTAGTGTTATTTGTTAGTGAGATTAACAATTCAACCGCGCGTGGTACGGTTGCGGCCTCATCACCAGTAAAGCGTAATGGCCATGTGTCTACCCAGCGGCGAGTTTCATGCAGATATCTAAGGCTGACATCCTCTACTTCAGTCAATAGTTTTGATTCTTCTCCGAGTTCATTCTCTGGCAGGTTCAGACCGCGCCAACTGACTCTATACAAGACTCCGTCACGTAAACGGTATGCCAGACGTATATACGGACCGACGTTTGTTGCATGATAGGATTGATTCCCCCCGCGCGTAAATTTAATAAACTCACCTGATGACCCGGAGTTATTATCACTATAACCACGAAAAGCAATCGCATCAGTCACCGGGGTTCTGGGTGCAATATTTCTGACCTGGTCCAGATCTTGTTCAATCAAGTTAACCACGGCGTCCAAATTTTTCCACCATGTCTGCTGTTCTTGTAATTGTTGTTGTACAACAAGCCCCTGGTGCAAGCCACCATAACCGGCTGCGGCAATAATAGTGAACACCACCATAGCGATTAATATTTCAAGCAATGTCATGCCGCTTTCAAGTTTACTCGAGCGTAAGAATGTAGTTGTCTTCATTGAAACAACCTTTCATAGGGTATCGGTGGTTGTGTTCTTTTAATATACCCCTCAAGAGTGAACAGTTTAGAATCTGATGATAAACCAACACTAACAACTATCCGTCGCATACTATTAACGTCTGTTGCAATTACCTGCTCTTGCCAATACCAATCACGCCCGCCCATCTCTTGCGTCCCTGTATATGAACGCGTATCCGGCCATTCACCCATCACTTGACGGGTAACGATACGATTTTGGGCGACCCAACGCGCCAGTATCCTATCTGGTAATTGCTGGGAGATGTATTGCCCCTGACTTAGACCCTTCCATAATGCCGCCAATGCGATGGTGACAACTGCCAGTGCTACCAGAGTTTCCAATAATGTGAATCCACAAAACTTAGATACAAAGACTTTTCTCACAGTTCCTCCATCCAGGCCGGGCCTACCGGCCCCATTGCTATCTGGTATTCATTGGGCCCTGATTTAAGTATAAGACGTAAACTATCTTGTTCTCCTGTGGGGAATAGATAAACCTCAGCAATTTCTGAGGTTATAGGTTGACCATTTACCTCCAACTTATCCACTGCCGCCAGACCAAGATGATGCTCTCCCGCCAGTGGTTTTCGATTAATTTCCTCAAATTCCATTCCTGCCAATTGCTGGAATCGATAATGATGTTCATTTGAATCAAGCACTAACTGCCAGACCTTTGATGATAATATTGTCTCTTGTTGTGCCATGTTGATGAGTAACACCATGCGCTCGGCAGCATCTATAACTTGCCGATTGCTGCTCCTCAAAGAGGGAACCAGCATACTGACCATTACCGCAATAATCACAATGACAACTAATAATTCCAGTAAGGTAAAACCTGCCCTGGTATTTCTCGCAGCTTTATTTATTGATGTAGACTGTGCCATTAAAAATCTTATTGTAGATTCCACGATCCAATGTCGTCATCATCACCAATTCGACCATTTGGCCCAGGACTAAATAAATCAATATCACCATGCTTGCCTGGTTCAAGATAGAGGTATTTATTCCCCCACGGATCCATGGGGACATTATCCATATACTGACTCCAGTTGGTGGGTTTAGGTTCTGATCTTGGTGCTAATGCCAATGCCTCCAGACCTTGATCAGTTGTGGGATATTGGTGGTTATCCAGTTTATACATATCAAGAGCAGATTTAATTGCTCGAATATTATTTTTTGTGGCGGTAATTCTTGCCTGCTCTGGACGGTCCATTACCCTTGGCACAACCACTGCGGCCAAAATACCAAGAATGACCACAACTACCATCAACTCGATTAAGGTAAATCCTTTTTCATTATTATTTGGTAATACTAATTGATGCTGTTTAACCAACGCGCTTCTCCTGATCTTTTATTCCATCCGGTATATTTCAAATTAAAATAATTAAAAATGCCCCTCTTATCACATGCCAACTAACTGGTTCATTTCAAAAATAGGCAGCAGTATCGCAAGCACTATCAACAGTACTATACCGCCCATCACAAGAATTAATATTGGTTCAAATAATGACGTCGCGGCATTAATCATCATGTTCAGCTCTCGCTCATGGTGCGATGCAGCTCGGTCTAGCATAGATTCCAACTCACCACTTTCTTCGCCAACAGAAATCATATGCACTAGCAGAGGCGGAAAGAATCCACTTTTATGCATAGCCCGGTGCAACCTGCCGCCTTCACGCAAAGATGTTGTCGCATCATAAATTGCTTGCCGAATTGGAATATTTTTTATTATTTGTACACCGATACCAAGAGCATCAACCAGTGTCACACCACTCTCTGTTAAAATTGATAATATTCTTGCCAGGCGTGCTGAATTGACAGTTCGCACCATGTTGCCTATGAAAGGTAGTCGTAACATAAACATGTCGCGTTTTGTGCGCGCCCATTCCTTTCCGATTAATTTAATATAAATCACAAACAGCATTACAACACCTATGAATAGTACAAAACCGTTATTTCTGATGAAGTCACTACAAAGAATTAACCACTGGGTCAATAATGGTAAGGTCTGTCCCGTCTGGTCAAATACCCTGACGACCTCAGGGACTACATAGGTTAGCAAGGCAATAACAACTGTCATTGCCAC
>JBNMOP010000156.1:0-5485 GCA_051275005.1 Gammaproteobacteria bacterium
TTTAACCTCTGCGCCAAATGACCAATGGATCACGCCCCCTGCATTACGTTCCGAAAGATTACTGCCGATTAGCATTTCTCCCGGGTGTTTGAAGTACTTGGGATTGGTCCCGGTGCCGGCCTCAAAAAGCCACCAGAATCCGGGTCGCTCCTGAAATGGCCACGTAGTATCGTTAATCCCGGGATAGCTCAACCACAGTCGGAAACCGTCACCATACATGCCCCCACCCTTGATGTCCTGCACGTAACCGTTCTTGATGTGAATTTCCATACGCGGATGATTGGAGGCATGGCTATTGCTAGAAGCCACAATACCGTTGGCGGTAATCATTTGTATCGGCGGTAGCCAGCGGTCACCCTGGACTGGATACTCAATGAATGAAAACGGGTAGATCCCCGATGACTGTGAGGGGATCATAAAAATATGTCCTTGCAGATAGGAACCCTGGCTCCAGGTACTGGCTTCATCGGGTGTCAGCTCGTAATAAAATGCGCTACCTTCCGGATCGGTCACTTCAACCCGCTCTGTGTAGGACATGGGTTCAATCATTTTACCTTCTATCATGCGCCAGACATCGGACGGATAGGCTGGGACCTTGCTCATGATGTCGAAATTATTCAGATAGGTATAATTGCCAATCATTTTTCTGGCTTGATGTTTCAAGGCATGCATTGCAAAAGGCCGACCGCCAGTACGCCAGAATATCTTGTTGACCTCAGGATGGTCATCCAGATATTTCACTACAGCAGCGTCAACCAGCTTTGGATAATTCTTTGACAACTCCGCCAATTCTTCATTGGGATAGTTAAATTCAGGCCAGGTGGCATCGGCCAGATCTCGATCCTTTTCCCGTGTCCACTCAACAGCATGGTCCCAGTCGGCAAAGGCCCCGGTCGACCGCAGGTAATTCAGTTCCTGCTGTCCGTCACCGGCTTTAAACACATTCTCTATTTCATCAATGGTTTCCAGATCCTTTCGGGAAACACCCGCCAGTTCAAATTCGTAAATAAACCGCGCCTCAACACGCCGTTCGGCAAAGGCCTGTTTGACAGCCTCTTGTACCATTGGATCCGCATGAATAGGCAGAGGGATCAGGACAATGTCTCCTGGATCCACCAGACCCAGTGGAGCGCGCCCGCCTTTTTGTGACACCGCATATCTAGCCTGGGGCATGAGCTCTTCGATATTTTGTGGGTTTTTCAGGTAGCCGGGGAACCGGGCTTCGGGAAAGGGGGTGTTGGTGCCGGGACCTATCAAGCCCACCTGCTTTCTTAATTGATCCATGTCCGCCGGGTTCCAGGGTGCATAGACAAGGTTCCGTTGATTTGCTGTCATTGCCTGTTGTTCTGGAGAAAGATGATTATCACCATAAGCTGTGTTCAACATCGAAAATAAAGCTAGAAAAGTGAGTGGGATTATTGCAAAAGAATTATTAAACATAGTTCAGACCTCTAAATTAAGAGAGAAAGGATGGTTGAACGCATATCTCCGATCCACACACATCCTGAGATTAATACAGCTTATTCAGTTATCACCTGGGATTCAAATTTACCGTCCCGCATTTTGTATGTATGAGGAAAGGTATCCGCCATTTTCTGATCATGTGTCGCAACAATCACGGTTTTCCCTTGATCTTTTGCCAGGGAGATCAATAGATTGGTTATGACCTCCATATTCGCAACATCCAGATTCCCTGTGGGTTCATCAGCCAGTATAAGGTCAGGATCATTTACCAGGGCAAGACATATTGCTACCCGTTGTTGTTCACCACCACTTAATTCTTCCGGTCGTTTATGGCCCTTTTCACCCAATCCAACTTTGTCCAATAGTGATTGCGCCTTTTCTAGCCGCTGCTCTTTTGGGACATCCGCAAGAATCATCGGTAGTTCAAGATTTTCTATGGCGGACAGCGAAGGAATCAGGTTAAAGAACTGAAATATAAACCCAACTTTTTTAAGTCTATAGAGTTCTGCCTGCCGTTCAGACATTTTGGTAACGTCCTGCCCATCAACAACGATACTTCCTTCTGTTGCGTGGTCCATAGAACCAATAAGATTGAGCAAGGTTGTCTTACCACACCCACTGGGTCCCATTATCGCGATTGCCTCACCCCGGCCTATCTCCCAGGAGATCTGTTTCAATGCAGATACTTCCCCCGCAGCGGTGTTGTAACGCTTGATAACCTTATCTACTTCTATCATGACTTCCGATCCACTCATTATTATTATTCCTGTTTACTGAAATTTGTTTGAAATGTCGTCTAGCCTTCACTCAATCCTTCACGAACTGATTTGCGAAACGCCCACTGACTAAAGACCACTCCAACAATGGTAATTATACTGAACAGTATTACTCCGATAATTACCGTCAGCTCTGACACCGCTATGCGAGTCGTAAGATATAGCAGAATGTTTTTGACTTCTCGTAATTGCCACACGAGATTGGTAATACCGAATCCAACTATCAGAGAAACAATGATCCCCAGTAATAGTCCAATATACGATGGAGCAAAAATTCCGGAACCAAAGAAACGTAACATGTGCATGGGTCCTGCACCGCGAATGCGTAACAGACCCAAGGTACGCCTGTCCTCCAGAAAATTGGTAAAAGCAACGGACAAGATCCCGATAATCGCTAGTAAAAGACCGCCTATCAGGTAGATCTGAACATTTTGCCTTGCTAGAAAGATATACATATCACTACCTATCTTGCCAATCTCTTCATCATAGGTGCGGATGCTTGAGGGTTCTACTGGCAGACTACGAAGAATATTGTCTCGGACTATGTCGGGGGCACTGCCAGGTACTAGATCAATGGCAAATTGAACGCCAGAGATTAATACATCCAGATTGCCAATTGCAGGAATATTTGGATCCACTGCAAGGTAAGCATTATTTGAAAACAAATAATTTACATAATCGATCCGGGCTGTATCAAAGGATTCACGATCGGTTACAGAGACTAGGGGGCTACCCGGTAAATACCATAGCGCACCTGCTACTTCTGCCTTGATCATATCGGCGCCATTAATATTTCTACCGAGTGATGTTGTCTCCCCTGGGGCCTTGTTAATAAAGCTCGCCACTGCGGGTGACATCACTACCTGACCCTCAGGTAGCCTGTTCATTAGATCATTAAATCCACCTTCTTGTGCAAGTGATTCCTCAGAGTAAACTGCTTCCATATAGGCGTCTTTATCAGGCATAAAATAAAGTGGAAGACCATTAAAGCCATAACCCGGCATATATACCCCATCGGAAACCCCTTCAAATAGTGTCCAGGTGACGTTTCTGACACCTTCTACGTTTTTCATTGTTTCGATCAGTTGTGGAATTTCTTTTTGTAATGCACGGTATTGTTCTGCAACACCGCCACTGGCCAGTAATTCATTGCTGACGATATCCGAGGCATTCAATGTCAATTGAATGTCAGATCCCACCTGTACCTGGGTTCCGCGTTCAATCTTGTTATCAAAAACCGCCGTCATCACCGTCGGGTAAAGTCCTATGGTGGTCATCATCGCTACGATCAATAGGAACCCGGCAATCCGTTGTGGTCGAGTGGAGATATGCTTAACTGTAAGGTGCCGCAGAGAACCCCCGATAACGGCAACGATCATATTTAATACCTTGTTCATCAATGTTTTTCTGGAAACAAGAAAGGTGACGAGGCCATAAACAAATAATGGGAAGCCAGCAAAATCCAATGCCTGATCAAGGCTAATAAGCCATTTAGATTCCGAATCTGCAGAGATTGAGTAACTCATGATCCAGCTGATGATCTTATAACTGCCTAGAACCAAAGCAATAAACCCTGTGATACCGAATGACACGTTGCCCTGTTCAGATTCAGAATTCACTACACGACCGGATGCTTCTAGCGGCGATATAGTAGAGGCATATTTAACAAGCTTCCTGCTAACTGCAAGTGCCACACCAACACCAATGACAATAAAGGTGAGTAAGATATACGGTTGTTGAATAATCAGGATTGTTTTAAATGGCAGTAATCCGCCTTCATAGATCCATATGGGGAGCAGGGTACCTATAACTGCGCCAAGAATTCCGCCGAGTAAGGCGCCAGTTCCGATGGAAAGCTGTAACGCACGCCCCATGACTTTTCCGGAGACACCACGAAGGCGCATCAAGCCAAATTTACGGCGTTCATTTAATAATAACATTCCGGAAAGATTCCCCATCAAAATCCAACCCACCCAGATTAAGGGAAGGGCTATGAGCAGGCTTATGAGACCGACCTTCTGTGCCGTATCATTCATACGTTCCAGTAGTACCTTAGTGGAATTATCGATAAATACACGTGGACCTATGGCAAATGTATTAGAATCCAGTAGAGTTTGCAGCTCAATTAATTTTCCCAAAGAGCCATTAATATCCCAACCTGATATCAGTTCTTCAGTATCAACCTTTAAAAGATGAATAATGTCAGGAAAGTAATTGCCGGCCTCTTCATGGATATCACCATCATCATGCTGTGTGACAATACCCCTGGCCAATTCATCGAATGAATTAATAATTTCTTCATCATAAGGAATGACCAGGATGGTGCCAATCTCAGGGATTAATGATGGTGAGCTGGTCTGTTCCAGGAACCATCGGTTTAGATCTTTGCGTTCTATGCGTATGGTACGTTCCAGGTCTAGGTCAAACACATCAACACTCACAGCCGTGTGTTCATCGGCTACTTCCTCACCTTCGTGATGATCTTCTTCACCGGTATGATCATTTTCAATTTTTAATTCAAATCGTTTGCGATTTTGTAATTCCGCATAGGCATTTCCCATCTGCGACTTCGTCCCCACCAGCACCAGCACTGCCTTTCCCTCCTGGGGACGGATATTCAAAGGCAATATAGAAATGTCAGTGGTCGTTAATAATGACAACCATGGCATACGAATCGGTTGACCATCTATATAAGCAATATCTTCGGTGGTCATGGAGTTTCGCAGGAACAGCAGATTATTGTGGTCGCTTATACCTTCGGTATTTTCCAGTGCAGAGGTTACTTCGGGTATGGCCGCCACATCCCCGGTTTGATAGGCAGAGATATCCCAGTTAATACGACTTAACTGATCTTCAACATATTGTTTTAAGGCAAAGCGCGAGGCGATATTGACTGAGGCCAGTATGGCGACGATCAGAAAGGTCACCAGAGCAAAAACGGCAAAGGATCGTTTGCCTAAAATTCTCGCCAAATAGTAACTATGATTACTCAGAACAAATCCCCCAAATCAAAGAAAAGCAATACGTCAGTATTGCTTCGATAGTTAGCTCAAAATGTATGAACATATAATAACCTGCTATGTACAAATTCTGAAATACTTCATTCCCGGTTGTCTTACTGGTGCTTGTGCCCTTGGGTACTTGTGCCCTTGGGTGCTTGTGCCTGAGGTATCCCCACAAAATAAATAAAAAAGTCGATCAAAAACAACCAGTTACAAAAAACGGTTAATGAAACAATGAACCTG
>JBNMOP010000157.1:0-5433 GCA_051275005.1 Gammaproteobacteria bacterium
CAATGGGATCTGCTGCGATGCTATAGGCCGCGGCACACAGAAGTAATGTGAATAAAACTGCTTTTATAATATCCATAATGTTTCTCCTTGTTATGTTTGTACTTCCATTTACTCCTTTTACTACGTGGCAAATAATAACCATATTTTTTATTGAATGGAATATACCTCAAATGGGGGATATGAAAATATGGTTTGTAGCCTATTTATGATCTGAATGACCATGAGGCGCAAAGGTGAATTAGTGTTGTAGAATGACAACCATAGGTAATAAAAATTTATTTATTTTACAGAGAGCACGAGTTCACAGCGGTAAAATTATTTTGAGTGTACTTGCTGTACATTCAAAATTATATTTTAATTAATCCTGATTACTGTTTTACCTAGGTATCTGCCCAGCAACGCAACAGGTTATGATAGACCCCAGCCAGTTCCACCAACGATGCATGATCGGGTAGATCTCTTGCAAGATCCTGAATGGCATTATCAATCTGAAATAACATACTGCGTTGATCAAGACCGCGAACCATACTTTGAATCCAGAAAAATGACGCCAGTCGTGTACCTCGCGTTACTGGGGCCACTCTATGTACGCTGGTGCCGGGATACAATATCATGTCTCCAGCTGCAAGTTTGACACTCCGTTCACCTGAAAGGTCCTGGATCAATAATTCACCGCCATCGTAATCTGTGGGCTCGCTGAGAAACAGGGTTGCTGACAGATCAGTGCGAATGCGGTGCGGTGTTCCTGTCACAGGACGTATGGCCCCGTCTATATGGGAACCGTAGGCCTGGGTTGTCTGGTAGCGATTGAATAGCGGCGGCACCATCTTCAGGGGCAGGGCCGCAGAGGTGAATAGTGCGTTTTGCTCCAGGGCTGCGAGTATAATTTTACCCAGTTTAACGGTGGTAGGATCGTGATCGGGAAGTTGTGTATTGTCCTTCACCGCTTGTGAAAGATAACCAGCACTGTGCCGACCATCCGCCCAGTTTGCCTGGACGAGCTCCCGGTGAATTTGTGCCAGTTCTTCAGCCGACAATAGCTTTGGGATCTGGATCAGCATTGCAAAGTTTAATAGAACATATTTACGGCAAATGTTGCGGTCATTCCCGGGCCTGGCACAACATGCCAGGAGTGGGTTTGGCTGAAATATTTCTTGTCAGTTAGATTTGACAGATTGAGCTTAAGTAAAAATTTCTCTGATAATTGATAGCTACCCATAGCATCAAATGCCCAATAGCCGGGGACTGACTTTTCCGGTGGATTATTATTCGCAAGCCGTCCCGATAGGTAACGCGCTCCGCCACCCAGTTGCAGGCGTTCAGATATTCGGTAGGTTGCCCATGTAGACAATGAATGTTCCGGGACATCTACCATAGGCCGATTGGAACTAACTACCTGACCATCCAGATAGGTATATCCTCCCCAAAGTTCCAGATTCTCATTTATATAACCTGAAACTGTCATGGATATTCCATCTACCCGTTGCTTTCCTTCCAGGATATTGAATCCAGGATTGTTCGGATCCGATACTCGGGCATTGGACTTGGTGACACGAAAGGCAGCGCCATTTAAAATCAGCTTTGCATCAAGTAAGTCCCATTTAGCACCGATCTCATAGCTGCTATTTTTTTCTGGATCGAGAAAGGCATTACTGGTTCCCAATCCTCGACCACTGCTGACGAATGAGAGACCTTCAGATGATGGATTAAATGAATTGCCCCATGCGAAATAAATATTGCCAGCTTCGGCTGGTTTATATACCAGAGCCGCGCGATAGCTGGCTTCCTTATCAAGACCTACAATAGAACTATTACTATTTGTGCCAGCACCGGCAAAGCGGGTGGGTGTCCCGGGAAGCCGGGTTTCGTTGTAGTCGGTTTTGAAGCGGTCCCAACGTATACCGGTGATGAGTTGCCAGGATTCTCCGTATTTCATGGTATCCAGTGCGTATACCGCATGACTTTTTGAGACTGTATCGGATATCAGTCGTGTCTCCATGCTGGTGGCAGAAAACCCACTACCTTGATCCGGGTTTAACAGGTTGGTGCCAGGGACGCCAATACTAAAACCAAATGTCGGATCTGAAGTTTCTCTGCCTATCTCGACACCTGTGACAACTGCATGATCTATCTGGCCGGTTGAGAACCGCATAGTCGCATTAACTTGACCGAAGAGCATGGTTTCTACACTGTCTCCCATGAACACATAGCGATCGATAGTAATATCTCTCGGTGGTGTATTTAATGGTATTGAGGCGTCAATAAGTGGTTCTGTAATACGACTCTCGCGTGTGTAATGGGCATAGCGGATCTGGGAATTCAGTACAATATTCTCGTTGAGCTCATGTATTCCTTCTGCCGTAAAGATATCTGCGTCTGTCTTCAGGTAGTCGCTGTTAAATCCATAGAAATTGTTGCGAGGTACCGGGGCGGGGCGGCCATCGAACCAGGGCAGACCATAGTCAGGGGTATTATCTGCTACCTGTTTCATGTAACTCAACGTCAGTTGAGTCGGCGACCCCAGACCAAATGCCAGGGTTGGGGCGATACCGTAACGATTGGCCTCTGCGCCGTCGCGATCTGCAACTTCGGATTTATGCCCCATGACATTAAGCCGGAAGGCGGTTCCTTCGCCTAAAGATTCAACTGGCCGGGAAATATCAGCGGCACCTCGCAAGGTAGTATCGCTGCCGACATTGAATTTAATAGTCGTCATCGGTTCCAGCATTGGCTTTTTGCTCGCCTGGTTGATAACGCCTCCGGTGGATCCCCGTCCGAAGACCATCGAGGAAGGTCCTTGTAACACCTCGACAGATTCCAAATTGAACGGGTCGCGTGAGTAACTGCCGAAATCGCGGATACCATCTAGAAACATATCATTACGAGAGGAGAACCCACGTAGACTGGGGTTATTGCCTTGCCAACTGAATTCACCTGCTCCCATGGTAATGCCGGGGACGGTACGTAAAGCCTCTTCCAGGGATACCACTCCCCGTTGATCCAGAAATTCGCTGCTCAACGAAGTAATTGACTGTGGCGTATCACGTAGGGATTCTGTAAATTTTCCAATACTTGAGTTATTTCGCGAAAAATCACCTTTGTCGCCAGTAACAATGATTTCTTCGCGATTCGGGTTGTTCGAATCGACCTCTGTAGACGTCTGTGCGAATACGGGTAATGTTGGTGTCATTAATAGACTTGTGCCCATACAAGCGCGGGCAATTGAGCGGGCAAGATGGTTTTTCTTTATGTCTCCAGCAATCTTCTTTTTCATGAGTAAGTGTTCAGTTTTATATGAGCAACTCATTATAATTACGCTCCTTGGTACGATGATATTATCGGCTTGATAAATTTAGATTAATGATCATTTATTAATCAACTGTTATATATAATGTATGTCAAACGGGGAAATGTACCTATTTCTTGCTGTGTATGCAAAAAATAAAAAACATGGGCGTTTCATCCAATAATAAATGATAAAAAATATTCTCTGACATTTGAAGTAGATTTGTGCAGTACATCGAGAACTCGTCTTGAATAAAATAATCAATACATTCCAGCAGGCCTATAACTGAACAGAATAATCATCTTTACATACCTGGGTTCGCAAGAAGGGATGCGTCAGTTTAACTCGACGCATCCATAATGCTTATAACTTTTACACACTCTGAAAAATCTATTGAATCTTGGAACGAAAATTAGTGCCATAAAAGGATTAGAGACTATACAGATGCCGCATTCTAGAATCTCACATTAAGGTCCAGTTGCAACAGTCTTTGATCTTCATTAAGCACTTTACTCTCCATAATATAATAATCGACAGCCAGGACGACGTTTTTCATAATGTTATAGGAGAGGACAATTTCATGTCCCCTTATGCCAGTGAGTCCATCAAACCGGTCTGAATCCGCGAAGATGTCCGGCCAGGCATTTTGTTCTAGATCTGCATAGGAGTAATTCAGGGACCAGGGTCCGTTAGATGCTTTAACGCCAACCAGATATCCATTGTCTGCGTCGGTAGACGTATCTCCATTTGTCACCCAATCTGTATAAATGCTTGCCTTGGTGCCATTGCCCAATAGGTTCTTCAAACCAACTTCACCTGATAAAGCATAGATTCCACCAAAGTGGTAATCTGAATTGGAGCCATCCGTTAAAAATGATCCCAGCGCGGTATTGTCCTCAAATGAGTAATAGGTTCCTGCCAGAGTTCCGAATAAATTTTCCGAACCAAAATTCTGACCCAGTTGGGCGTAGACCATGAAGGGGTCATTATTTGTTTTACTGCTCTCCGCAATCACCCAGACTCCGCTATTAAAAAAAGTAGTGCCAAGCTCCGACTTGTGATTAAAGTTTGTAGAAAATCCCTCCGGATTAATATCACCGTCCCACAGCAAATCAGAAGCGGTGTAGAGGTAGCTGGAATATTTTAACTTGCCGGCAACCGCCTTGATGCTGTCATTAAATTTATATTGAGTATAGGCATAGTCGAGGTGGATTCCTTTGGTGGAAAACGTGTCGCCGAAGGTTTGATTGGTTGATCGTAAATCATCAGTACCACTGGCTAGTCCTGCGCCCACTTCCCAGCCCGAGGTTGGTTGTGCAATCACCCCAAGGCGATAACGGACACGTCCGCGATCGCGGTTAATGTTCGGTTCCTCTTTTTTCCCCGAATAACGCATTCTGGCGTCACCCTTGAGACTGATCTTTGAAGCCCAGCTAGCGGCATCTATGGATTTTGTCGCCACATTGGTTTCGTTTTTGACATCCTTCTTTATTTCAGCTCGAGCTGCAGTAGTCTGTTCCTGATCTGCCATAGTTGCATTCTTTAGTAATTGGAATTCGTCTTCAGAAACGCTGCCTTTTTTGTAAAGAATATTTATTAATTCAGCCATTGCTGAATTTGTTGCTAAAACCTGGTTTGGAAAGATATTTAGAAATAAGAGTATCAGTAAGCAATTAAATACTTTTGATAATATGTTTTTATCGAGCATGATTCGTCCCTTATGGTAGATAGTTAATATTGAGAGGATGATAAACAAGCCCTCCCCTTTAGTTTATAGGCAACATATATAAATTTACTGAGTCTAAACATAAACACTCTTCTGCCAAGTTAAGCGATTCGACATGTTTGCCGGGAGTGTTTACCGAGTTAAAAAGTTCTAATTCTGTATTGCCACCTGGTTTCTGAGACTTGTTGATATTCAGATAGCGTATAAAATATTAAACAAATGTTACAGTTTCGTTACAATATTAAAAAACTAAACAGTTAGATCAGAAATACTGACTCGAAATATGATATTTACATCTATGTTTCAGGCAAAAAACAAAAATAAATAAAATTTTAATAAAAATGACATATTTGATTTATGTATGGACTAATATCTAAACTGGAATTACAAGTACAAATAAGTTCAGCTTTGAGTTGAAATT
>JBNMOP010000158.1:0-5401 GCA_051275005.1 Gammaproteobacteria bacterium
TTTATGACTATGCCCAGTACAAGGGTGGCGTCCCGGCAGTTCATACCGTTGCTGTAGGCGGACCTTATAATGCAAAAGGTATCAGCCAGACTGCCAGTCGGGAAAAGATTCTGATCTGTACCCCGGCCGGCAACGATGACGAGACCTGTGCAAGGCAAATACTGACCAACCTTGCCCACCGTGCCTATCGTAGACCGCCCATCGAACTGGAAATTGAAGACCTTATGGGTTTTTACCTGCAAGGCAGGAACAGTGGTTTTGAACAGGGTATTGGCCTGGCGATAGAAAGAATGCTGGCGGGTCCGGAATTTTTGTTTTTGGTTGAGAAACAGCCAAAGTCAGTAACGCCGGGAGCGATCTTTCCTATCTCTGATCTCGAACTGGCTACAAAATTAGCATTTTTCCTCTGGAGTACCATCCCGGATGATGAACTCCTGGCATTAGCCGAAGCGGGGAAACTGTCTGATCCTGGCGTTTTAGAACAACAGATAAACCGCATGTTAAAAGACCCTCGCTCAGTTGCACTGGTAGATAATTTTGCAACGCAGTGGTTACATCTGGGTAATCTGAATGCCGCTGCGCCGAACGGTGATCTGTTCCCCTATATTGATGACAACCTGCTACAGGCCTTTAGTAAAGAAACAAAGATGTTCTTCGACTACATCCTGCGTAGCGATCGGCCATTACTGGAGCTGCTCGATGCGGATTACACCTTTGTTAATGACAGGTTGGCTAGTCATTACGGTATTCCTGACATCTACGGCAGTCATTTTCGTAAGGTGACCTTACTCGATAGCACTCGTGGTGGACTGCTTGGGCAGGGCAGCATTCTGACATTGACGTCTTATCCCAATCGAACGGCGCCCACCATCCGTGGTAAATGGATATTGGAGAATATACTCGGTGCACCACCGCCACCGCCACCTGCCGATATTCCCGCTCTGCGTGAAAAAAATGAAGAGGGCAAGGTGTTAAATATGCGTCAGCAGATGGAACAACACCGGGCCAACCCTGTCTGTGCCAGTTGCCACAAGGCCATGGATCCCCTGGGCTTTGCCCTGGAAAATTACGATGCCATCGGCAATTGGCGGACGATGGATGCTGCCTCGGGGACACCGATTGATACCTCCGGGGTATTACCAGATGGCACGGAATTCAATGGCTTGGATGGCCTGCGTAAGGCATTGTTGGAAAAGCGTCAGGAAGACTTTATCCTGACGACGATAGAAAAATTGCTGACCTATGCCCTAGGCAGGGGTGTTGATTACCATGACGCACCAGTAATGCGAGATATCATGCATCAGTCAGCGCCGAATGAGTATCGCTTGTCTTCCATGATTAAGGCAATCGTGGAAAGCACACCATTTAAGACGAGGAGGGCCACACAATGATGATCTTTAAGAAATGCATACCACGACGTAGTTTTTTACGTGGCGCCGGGGCCACGATTGCCCTGCCGTTATTGGATGCCATGTTGCCATCCCTGGCTGCAGGCAAGGATAGACTCAAAGCGGCACGTCGCTTTTCTATCGTCTATTCCCCCAACGGTATGAATATGCCGAAATGGACGCCTGAGGCGATCGGTAAATCTTATACATTATCGAAGACTCTGGAACCCCTCGCAGCATATAAGGATCAGATGTTAGTCCTCAGTGGTCTAAATAATAGCGCCGGAGACGCATTGCCTGGTGAGGGTGAATCAGCACCCCATGAAAGGGCTGGTGGTGTATTCCTTACCGGCATACATCCCTTGCGTGAAGGCCACGTTGGTACCTCTGTTGATCAGATCATTGCTCGGGAACTTGCTCAATATACCCAACTGGCCTCGTTGGAACTGGGTCTGCACAGTACTGACGTAGTGGGCAGTTGTGAAAAGGGTTGGAGTTGCGCCTACCGGATGACACTGAGCTGGCGTTCACCTACCACGCCGCTACCCATCGAGTATCGGCCCCGCGCGGTATTCGAGCGTCTGTTCGGCGATAGCAGCTCTACCGATCCGGCGGTAAGGCTCGCGCAAATCCAGAAAGAGAAAAGTATTCTTGATTCGGTTACCGAAGCTGCCGCCCGACTGATGAAGGAAGTGGGAGCAGAAGATAAGTTAAGGTTGTCAGAATATCTCGAAGGTATGCGCGATGTTGAGCGACGAATCGAGATGGCTGAACAACAAAGTTCACGTAAAATTCCTTCAGTGGAACGGCCTGCGGGGATCCCATCAGAATTTTCTGATCACCTGAAATTAATGTATGACCTGCAGGTATTAGCATTTCAGACGGACATGACCCGGATGATTACCTTTATGACGGGCCCGGAACAGAGTAACAGAACTTACCAGGAAATCGGTATTCCAGATGTACACCATTCCATGTCTCATCATCAAGGTGATCCGGAGAAATTGGAGAAAATAGGGAAGATTGACTATTATCATACCGAGTTGTTTACCTACTATCTGGACAAATTAAGTAATACCCAGGATGTTGATGGGTCACTGCTTGATAACATGATAATAATGTATGGTAGTGCCCTGAGTGATGGTAATGATCATTTAATGTCAAACCTTCCAATTCTGCTTCTTGGTGGTGGATCAGGGCAACTAAAAGGCGGCAGGCATGTCCGCTATTCGGAAGATACCCCAATTTCTAATCTCTACCTGACGATAATGGAGAAATTAGGGATCCAGACTGATAAATTTGGTGATAGTACGGGTAAGGCCAATCTATTGTCTGTCTCGTAGAGGATTCTTTGTTATGCATAGTCTATTAAGTAACTATATGAAAACACTGTCGTGGAATGGGCTTGCATGTCTGCTCCTGTTCACCTCTTTGCAACTATCAGCAGACGATGATCTAAGCCTGGTTCAGGCTGCACGGGTGGGTGATAGTGAAACCGTTGCGCGTTTATTAACACAATCTATCAATGTCGATTCCGCTGAAGCAGATGGCACAACCGCACTACACTGGGCTACGCATCGCAATGATATGGAAATTGCAGAACTATTGTTATTTGCAGAAGCCAATGTGGATGTTAGTAATGATTATGGCGTGACCCCTCTGCAACTGGCATGTACCAATCGCAGTGATGAGATGGTGAAAAAAATATTAACTGCTGGCGCCAATCCAAACGTAGCATTACTGACTGGTGAAACAGTACTCATGAATTGTGCCCGGACAGGGGCGACTGAAGCGGTCGTGGCCTTACTTGCCAAGGGCGCCAATCCCAATGCTAGAGAAAAGAAGAAAGGACAGACCGCATTGATGTGGGCGGCCGCAGAGGGTCATGGTAATGTCACAGCGTTACTGGTGGAAAGCGGTGCAGATATACGTGCAAGATCAAACAGTGGATTTACTCCTCTGTTATATGCGGCAAGGTCAGGTGATGTGAAGTCCGGCCGTTCCTTACTGGATGCCGGTGCCAATCCCAATGAGGCCACACCAGTACAAGGCAATTCATTGGTCATAGCCACTGCTGGAGGGCATGAAGCCCTGGCTTTACTTTTATTGCAGAGTGGTGCCGATCCAGATTCTAGCGACCAGTATGGCATCACACCTTTACACCATGCGGTGGCTAATGGTCTCGCTGCATTAAATGGTGTTCGTTATGACCCGGTTTATCGAGTGTTGCCAAAAAATATGCCTGGCTTAGCACAGGCCCTTTTAGAAGCAGGTGCCGACCCAGATGTGCAAATAACTGAAAGTCATCGACGTGGTCCAGATGGTAGTCCTTTTGATATGGAAGGTGCTACCCCATTTCTATTAGCAGCTGTGTCAGCAGATGAAGAAATGATGCAACTCTTTAAAGCACATGGTGCCGACCCAAATATTGTTGCCAAGGGTGGTATCTCTCCCCTTATGGCTGCTGCCAGATCATCATGTACAGGTGCCTGCGCATTTAAGGGTGGTGGTAATGAGTCGAAAGATGAGGAGATTGCAATATCCTATCGCGCGGTAAAGGCCTTAGTCGATATGGGTATCAAAATTAATGCTAAAAATGATGATGGCCGGACCGCGATGCACATGGCAGCATTTACCGGTGCAGACTCCGTAGTGAAATATCTTGCTGAAAATGGTGCTGATGTCAATGTTGTGGACAATTACGGGGAAACGCCATGGAGTATGGCATCAGGGATCAGCCCAGTGATTAGATATCGCGGATTATATGGTTATCATCCAAGTACAGTGACCATACTTGAGCAACTGGGCGCCAATTCCACCTCTCGAGATAATATGGATTCCAACGCTCCGGCACCTCCGGGGCAATAATACTATTTGCCACAACGCATGTAGATAAATTTAAGAATTATTGATCTACATATATCTTAAATTATAATATTTTATTATTAGGGTTATCTCTGGTACGCAATAAAATGCAAATATTTATCTACCGCGTCTTCTGTGGCTTAAAAATATTTAATATCAAACATGGAGATTTATAAATGAACCCAATTCTAAATGCAGTCGGTAATATTCTTGCCTTAATTTTTATATTTTCTCCTGTGCTCTCTGCACAAACAGTACGTGTTGGAACCATCAGTTCCTCGATTAATAACTGGCCTTTGTGGATTGCAGAAGCCAAGGGAATGTTTAAAGATGAAGGTCTGGATGTACAATCTTCAATCTCAGGAGAATCTGAACATCAACTTGATCTGGTCGATGCAGGTAAATTAGATATTTTTCACCAGGCAGCTGACCATTTCGTCCGTGAAATTGAAGATGGAAAAGATTATGTTGTAGTTCATACCATCACCAGGGCCGCTAATGACCTGATGGTACGACCTGAATACAAATCATACGAAGATTTGAGAGGTAAGACTATTGCCCTGGATAATCTTCAAACCGGATATTGGCTTTTATATAGAAAAGTATTGCAAAAATATGGTCTACAGCCAGGTGACTATCAACTCTCTCCGGAATCGGGTGGACCAACCAGCAGAATGAAAAAAGTCAGGGATGACGTGGCTCAGTTTACCTATATGAATGCCCCGGCAAGTGTTAGAGCTAACCTGGACGGATTTCCGATTTTGACGAATTTATCAGAACATTTTCCTGAATTTCCAGCCTCTTCCATCGGAGGAAGTCGTCCCTGGATAGAAGCTAATAAAGATACGGTGATTGCCTATCTCCGCGGATATATACGAGCATCAGAATGGCTGAGGGATCCTGTCAACCGCGAAGAGGCCATCGAGATTGCTGCGAATATCGGTCATGATCCAGAAACATTGCCAGGAAGCTATGAGACGTTTGTAAAAAATGGTCTGGTTAGATATGGCACCCTTAGTAGAGCAGGGTTTACCCAGGTGGGGGAATTGCTGGTTGAAGGTGAGGTCATAAAATCGTTTGGGGAAATGGAAAAATATGCCGACCCGAGTTACCAGCGGGCGGCAAGGTAAAGTCGTTCGGATAACGTT
>JBNMOP010000159.1:0-5401 GCA_051275005.1 Gammaproteobacteria bacterium
GATGACAATATCAATCAGCTTGTTGTTACTATTATATGCCGATCCCTACGCCTTGTTAATTTGGACTATTTCACTGATTTGCGAGACGTCCATTATTATTGCTGCAAGTATGCTTTGTCTGTTTACGTTTAGTAATATTACCGTTTCTTTTGTTGTTGTTATCTGTTTTTATTTGCTCTCCAGGACTATGGAGGCTATACAGTTATTAGCAACCTCACCAATTCTGGAAACTAAATCCTTTGCACAGGAGTTTATTACGTGGTTGGTAAATGCCATTTCATTTGTACTTCCAGAATTAAATAAATTTTCCAGGGGTGATTGGCTGGTTTATGGAACAGAAGATAGTAATCTGATATTGATATTTGTACAGACAGTCATCTACCTGGGGATTTTGATATCAGCTGGAATATTTGATCTGTCACGAAAGGAATTGTAATTTCCCCCTCCGCAGACATTTATATTCGTGTAGGCGTCTGTGGTAATAATTAGTTATTAAAAATATTAAATGAAATATAGATTTAGCCTAACTGGAAATTCAGCTGGTGAGAGGCCCGTCTCAGCAGTCCCGGGTTTAATCAGAGTTATCCTTGTTATCAGCTTACTATCACAGTTGTTCTTACATGGAGCAACCTCTAAATTGCAGATTAGAACCGAGCCATTGCCTGAGCCATTGTCATATAACATTCTGAATTTGATGAGTATCGGAGAACCGGTTTTCCTTTCAAAGTTGCTGATGTTTTGGGTACAGGGGTTTGATCATCAACCAGGCATTAGTATTCCATTTGCGCAACTGGATTACGAAATTTTAATAAACTGGCTGGATAGAATATTATTGTTGGATCCGCACAGCCATTATGTACTTTTATCCGCAGCCAGGATATACAGTGAAGTCCCGGATCAGGCAAAGAAAAGGCAGATTCTGGATTTTGTAAATAAAAAATTCCTGGAACAGCCGCAAGAAAGATGGCGGTGGATGGCACATGCAGTATATGTAGCAAAGCACAGGATCAAGGATAATGAATTGGCATTGACCTATGCGAGAGACCTTAGAATACACACCATGCCGGGGACAATACCAGACTGGGCACGTCAAATGGAATTATTTGTGTATGAAGAACTGGGCGATCTGGAATCTGCGCAAATTCTATTGGGTGGTTTAATAGAAAGTGGTGAGATCACAGACGAAAGTGAAATCAGGTTCCTGATGTCTCGTTTTATTACGCCGACAGACGATAATTAAATCTTGTGAGAAAATGGTTACTTAAGGAAAGGTTCTTGCAAGGCTATCTTTTTTAAAATGGTGGGATAATATTCATCATCTTTTGATTCCTCATTTAACGTGAGAAAAATTTTCTTTGCCAGTTCCAGGTTCTGATTGGTATAGGCCTCTATACCTTGATGGTGACGCTCTAATTGGGATTCAGTCTTATTAGTTAATTCTGTTCGTTTACAAATAGGTTGGTATATCCTGGTAACGTTATGCTTGCCCTTTACTTGTACCGTATCGATTTCCCTGAAAACAATATTTTTACATTCATTCTTGGTAGAGTGGCTTACCAGTATTGGCACCCTATACGTACGTGTAAGCGATTCAACACGTGATGCAAGGTTGACGGCATCACCTATGACCGTGTAGGCAATACGATATCTGGACCCCATGTTGCCAACATTCATAGCACCTGTGTTTATGCCTATACCCATTGTGGGCCCTGGCCAGCCTCTTTGGCGAAAATTTTCTGATAACAGGTTAATTTTTGCCTGCATATCAAACGCAGCAAGTACGGCCCTTTCAGCGTGATTAATTTGCAATACTGGTGCATTCCAGAATGCCATGATCGAATCACCAATGTACTTGTCTATGGTGCCGCCGTAGTTATAAAGGATTTCTGTCATTGCATTAAAGTATTCATTCAAAAGCATTGTTAGTTGTTTTGGATTAAGCTGCTCAGATACTGTTGTGAAGTCCTGTAGGTCACAGAAAAATACAGTCATGTGTCGGGATTCGCCTTGTAAATTAATAGAATCTGGATTTTTAGATATTTCAGAAATGATTTCAGGCGGTACGAACTGGCCAAATACGTGAAGAATTTTTTGTTTTGAATGGGTCTCAATAAAATAACTAATCAACGCATGCAGCGAAAAAAGGATAAAAATAATCAGCAGATTATATTCCATGGGCAAAATTAATTGAGCGCCGGAACTGATGAGGTATATATAGAAATGAGGTATATAGGTAATTAATGATAATATTGCAGCATTGATAGGCGTTGCCAGAGGGAGGCAAATTGATAAAAAAATTCCACTAACCAACATTAATAACAAATTAATTGATTGAATACTGAATGGATGATTTATTACAGTTGAAAGAGTAGAGACAAGAACACGTGAGTTGAAATTGATATCAATTTCGCTTCTAAAACTGATGTCAAACGCACCGATTCCATTAAACAGATAAAGGACAAAGATTGTTAGCAGGATTCCAATCCGGTATTTATTTTGCAAAATATTATTGTTCACAGCGTAAATATATCCTGTCTGTTTTATTGTACGCAGTGTATCAGTCATGTAAGCCAGGAAATACTATGAGAATTTCGTATTGAGTTTATCTATCATTCTTAATCTGTCAGAGAATCATTTCTTTCTAATAGATACCAATTAAAAGTAAAATTCTGGTTACTTAATTGAGTTAAGGTGTTGAAATATTGACAGTTTTGATTGCATTGTGACAGTTATTAGGGTGAAGTTAAACACACTAATTGAGTCATAAATTCATTAAAAACAGTAAGATACGATTTTGGCATGGATGCTGCATGCTAACAAGTTAACAGCTTAAATTAAATGAGGAAAGTAATATGAATATCAAAAAACAGTCAGGATTTACCCTGGTAGAAATCGCCATTGTTCTTGTCGTTATCGGTTTGTTGCTCGGCGGCATACTCAAGGGTCAACAACTTATTAATAGTGCTAGAGTTCGTAATCTGGCAGACCAAAACTCAGGTGTACAGGCCGCATATTATGGCTTCGTAGATCGATTTCGTAATCTGCCAGGTGATATGATACCTACCAATGCCTGTACAAACGTTGGTTCTGCTGTCGATCCTGGCGCAGGTGGCGCTTGTGCCACCCCTGCAAATGCGCCCGGTGGTAACGGAAATGGTAGAATTGATTCAATAGTTGAAGCCGGTGCTGTCTGGTCACACCTTTCTGCGGCAGGCTTTCTTAATGGCACCTTTGGTGGATTTTCTCAGGTCGATACGCCGGTCGCTGCAACGTATGTTAGTGGTGTTGTAACTGGAAATATACCGCCAAATGCGTTTCAGGGTCCTATTATGTTGGCTCATACAAATGATTATCTTGAAGGTGCCAGCGTTCGTGGTTCAGTGTCTCGACTGCTTTATTCATTCGGCGGAAATGTACCCGTGCCATTGTTACGTGACCTGGATCAAAAACTGGATGATGGTGTTGCTAATACCGGCGTTTTACGTTCTGCCCCATCTGCTGCCATGGTTACCCCCGTTGGAAGTGTCATGTCAGATATTTCAGACTATGTTGTCGGTACAGATGATTGTCTCGCCACAAATACCTGGAATGTAGATAGTAGCAACCAAACATGTAACGCTATCTTTTTATATTAATTTCGGGATAGTAAATACATTAATAATGACTAAGGCCCGCGCAAGCGGGCCTTTTGTTTTTCCGGGCACAATGATATTTTAATAGTTTGAATGTATAAAAAGACTATTGTGAATTGAATAACATATGAATGAGTACAGTCTGGTATTTAATAGTGTAATAAAGCGATATGGGGTTCAGGAGATCTTATCTGGTGTTGATCTCAAAGTAGAATCAGGTGAATACCTGGGTCTGGTTGGAATCAATGGTGCTGGCAAAACCACAATGATTAAGTGCTTACTGGATTTAGCTTCTATTTCATCAGGTTCAATATCAATTTATAATCAACCAAATTCAGAAACTCTATCCAGAGAATCCCTCGCATTTTTACCTGAAAAATTTACGCCTCCGTATTATTTAACAGGTGCTGAATTTATTAAATACATGCTGAACCTGTATGGGAAAGAAGTAAACGTCGACCACATAAATGAAATGCTGTTTGCGCTGGATTTCAATATTAAATTTCTGGACAAACCCGTGCGTCAACTGTCGAAAGGTATGATGCAGAAACTTGGACTTGCGGCCTGTTTTCTTAGTGATAGAAAATTATTTATTCTGGATGAACCAATGAGTGGACTGGATCCCAAGGCCAGAGTTTATTTAAAAAAATACCTGGCGGGCCTTAAAGAAAAAGGAAAAACCATGTTTTTTAGTACCCACCTATTGGCTGATGTCGAAGCGATTTGTGACCGGGTGGCTATCCTGCACGAGGGTAGGATCAGATTTACGGGTTCACCTGGGGAATGTTGTCGCCAATTTAATGCACCGAATTTTGAGAGTGCATATCTTGCGTGCGTTGAATGAAGGGTAAGATTGCTGCTACACAGTAATTGATAAATCAATAGCGGCAGGATTTCGGATATTTGAGATGTTAGGTGTTAGGTGTTAGGTGTGAGGAGGTAAAAATATGACAGGATTAACAAGATTTAGAAGATTGATTAGTTAAAAAATTGGATTAAATTTAATTTTTTATGTTGTTAGTTAAGTCTAAAATTCTTTTTTGTCATGCTTATAATGTCCATATACTTAAAATCATCATTTTTTGCTACTTACTCCTTACCTTTTTATGGTCTAGAATATGGGTACGCCATAACCAGATGGGTATAAATGAATAAGTTTCTGTTATTAATATTTCTCCTAATGTTTAGCGTCGTTGTTAATGCGGCACGTATGTATCAATGGATCGATCCCGATACGAGTACCACACAATTATCAGGAAAACCGCCGCATTGGTACAGGAGTGCAGAATCAGGTCCGAGAGTGGTGGTGTATGATAATGGTCGGGTAATTGACGACACAGGTATTGAGCTGTCTCCCGAAGAAAATGATCGCCAACGTCAGCAAGCCCTCATTATCGTAGAACGAGATCGTACGGCAGCCAAGGAAAAGCTGGCATCGGCGCTACGACAAAAAGCTGTATTTGACACAGAATCAGACAATGAGGAAGAGGTGGTTCCTGTCAATCTTCGACCTATGCCTGAGGAAGTCCTCTTGGAAGAATTAGTAGAGGAAGAAGCAGATATCGCTAATACAGCACAAAAAATGAAGGAATTGTTGGAGCAGTTTGAAACGTTGAAAACACAAAATGCGAAAGAATTGGTAGAGGCTGCAACGCCTTAATCCTGTCAAATGAGGATAATATCGTAATCGATTATCCAGAGAAGAATGATTTTACGGCATTAATCAAGCCTGTTTGATTATTCTGTACAAATTGTTTCAGGCTTAATAA
>JBNMOP010000160.1:0-5398 GCA_051275005.1 Gammaproteobacteria bacterium
CGGCACGTATTGCATCAGACCATTATGCTGTAAGCATTGATATTAATTACTAAAAAATTAACCCCAGGTAACTATTGCATATAATAAATAGGTAAAATAAATAGCCCCGATAGATATCACCACACGTTTGGACATTAACGTGTTAAATCTCTGATAAAGAACAATGCATCCTAGAATTACAAGTCCGAATTCAATCCATCCTATTAAGTCTCCATAATGGTCTGAGTCCCAATATGACAATGGACTTTCGAATCGCCAGTCTGAAAATGGAAGAAAATGTCGGTGGGCATCATCGTGATGCAGAAGAAAACAAACGACCTTGCCTTAAAATACCATGCAACGGCCCCTCCCAGTATTATTAGTGGTACCGAATTAAATAAGTCGATAAAATTTTGCCACCCAGGAAAATAGTAAGACTGCGACCAAATAGTTCTTTCTGGAACACCTCGAATAAATCTTTCAAAAAAATAAAAAATAAACATTGGTAAATCTGGAAGTAATGATCCGGTGATGCTGTATGCATTTGTCCGATTCGCCCCTGCGGGGGAGAGAATTACCATATTCAGAATTACGTGAACGGGTGTATTCATATTGATGTAATAGTAATTATGGATATTTTAATTTTCAAAATATAGACGATTAAATTGATATAAAATAATGGCTAGGGACAGACATAATTGTCTAGAACGATTTTGGTAGCACCAAGTGCCACCCAAGGGGCAGGAGACATGGACGTATCCTGACAGGAGAACTGCTACAGTTCGAATCCCGGTATTGATTTGTTATATTGAAAAATATTACGCTTGAACCGATGCAAAATGGTGGCCAGGGACAGAATCGAACTGCCGACACGAGGATTTTCAGTCCTCTGCTCTACCGACTGAGCTACCTGGCCATATTGCGAGAAGATGGGCTTATTTTCACGCGAAACGCGTATTAAACAGACCAAAAACACATCCGTCAAGTTGGGTTAATCCTCTGGCGGTATAAACTCACCTGGTTTAGCTGAACCTTCGCCAAAAAAGAATTTTTCCATCTCAGTTTCCAGGAATTCTCGTGACTTCTTTTCCATCAAAGACAGTCTGTATTCATTGATTAACATCGTCTGATGACCCAGCCACATGGTCCATGCCTCTTTTGAAATGTTCTGATAAATTTTCTTCCCAAGCTCACCTGGGTAAGTTTGTCCTTGCAGGCCTTCTGCTTCCTTATTCAGCTTTACACACATTACGGTATAGGTCATTTACTCTCCTTTGTTAATAGACGCGTGATCTTGGTTACTGGTGCAGCCATTCCAAGCTGTGAGCTACCATTAAGGTTATACCAGATTATATCCCCTTGATCCTTTACTGAGACACTGTCTTTTATTAATTTTACTCGTATCGGTCGTATATCCAGATGAAAATGGCTAAATGTATGTCTTAGTGTTTTATGTTCGGTCTGGTTAGAAACAATACTACCGTACTTTTCTTTAATCCACTCTGACAGATTTTCATTGACCGGACATTCTGGAAAACTCCAGAGTCCGCCCCATATGCCCACAGATGGCCTCTTCTCCAATAAAACCTCGCCATCCTTGTTTTCGATTATTGTGAAAATTGTTTGTTTGATGGGTAATGGTTTTTTCTTGCGGCGTGTTGGTAATTCTGACTGTTGATTATTCTCATAGGCAAAACATCCTTGCATCACCGGACAACCGTTACAGGCTGGTTGAGTACGTGAACAAACCGTTGCGCCCAGATCCATAATTGCTTGTGTATAGGTCGATACATTTTTAAATGGAGTTAACTGTTCAGCAATTTCCCACAATTTTTCTTCTGTTTTTCGTTCGCCTGACCAGCCACTAATACCCCGATATCGGGCAAGCACCCTTTTTACGTTTCCATCCAATATAGGATGACGTTGACTTAGGCTAAGTGACAAAATAGCCCCCGCCGTTGAACGACCGATGCCGGGCAGCTTGATTACGATTTCAATTTGATCTGGGAAAACACCCTTATACATATCGGCAATTATTTTTGCCGTCTTATGAAGATTTCTTGCCCTGGCGTAGTATCCCAGGCCAGACCAATGGTGGAGTACATTATCTTCATGTGCATTTGCCAAAGCGTTTACATTGGGAAAACTTTGCATAAACCTTTCGAAGTACGGAACCACTGTCTTCACCTGAGTTTGTTGTAACATGATTTCCGATATCCATACCCGATATGGCGTGGGTTCGCCCTGCCATGGCAGATCGTGCCGGCCAAATTTCTTATGCCAACGTAATAAGTTATTACTGAACTTGTTCATTTATGGCAATGGTTTCTATCTTGTTTATCGCTTGCTGAGTTTTATTCAATACCATTTTCTTGATAAACAGTGGACCAACCAGGGGAGGAATCCAGAAGTCTGGTTTGAATCTGCTATTAAAATTAATGATGGAATGCGATTGATCAGATGCCAAAATTTCCCACTCTGCATTACCATATATAAAGTTACTTTCTTCAGGAATTATAATGGTTCGTATAATTCCATTTCCAACTTCCGTGACATCTTCAACTAATGTGGCAAAAAAACAAAAAAATAGTACACAGGTTTTCGTTAGCAGTTTTCTGCGAGGAATTTTATTTCCATCCTGATCAAAGCGTTCTATCAATCCGGATTCGATGATGATGTCGCTCAGTCGTGCGAGTTGTTCATAATCTGTGGCAATTCTGAATATCGTTTCCTTGTCACCACTTACTCTGACTGAAAGATGAACCTGGCATTCACCTTCATGATTGGTGACACTAGCTACTTCAATATCACCGGAGGTTGCTATAAATGAAATACCTGATAGAAATATTACTGTTAGCAGTCGCCACATGTAGATTAATTAAAAATGCTTTTCAGCGCCTTGTTAATTAGTTCCTGACCTGGGTCGACAGGCTGAGTTGATGGTTGTTGCTGTGATTGTATTGTATCTTCAGGTGTTGATGGCGCTTGTGTCTCGGTAGCAGGTACACCCAGGGCCCTTTGTAGTACGTTGCCTATTTGTCTTTGTACTTCTTGCTGTACAGCGACCCTGATGATCTCACCTACATCAGGAACACAACTGGGGTCATTTGCATTTCCACTACATTTAATAGGAATGCTGTAGCCACCGATATTATATTGTTCCTCACCTCGGGTGGCCGTACTCTGATCCGCAGATGCCACCAGGTTATAATTTAATGTATTATTGTTTAGATTTATCACTGTGCCTTTACCTGTAATACGAATACCGGGTGCGGTAATTTCCAGATCATTACTGCTAGCCACCCCGTTATTTATTGTCAGGGTACTTGAAAAGGTGTCAAAAGGTGTCTCTTCACCTTGATCAATCTTCGCCGGCCGCCTGTTCCTGATCATAATTTCAACCTGTTCCAGAACCTTGGCCACATCTACGCCCTGTAATATTCCATTTTCAAGATTTATATTGCCTGTACCGTTTAAGGTACTAATCATCGCAGTACTATCTATCCCCCGCGCGGTCAGTTTAAGATTCATATTACCGATACCACTAATGCTGGATGCACCCATTGCATCCAGCATAAATGGATTTATATCTACTCCCTGCAGACTGGTATCAAAAGTCAATGCCGGTACATCCGATGTTGCATCAAGAGTAACATCACCTTTGTAACTACCCTTGTAGAGATTGGCAGAAACAGGCGAGAGCTGAATTTTTCCATCCTTGGCGCTCATGGCAAAGACCACATCTGACATCCTGGCATTTGAAATTATTAACTGTCCTATTTTTAATTCACTATTTATATTAAGTGAACGTAGGGTTTCCAGGGGTAACTGTGCAGCAGCTCCAGCAGCCGTTTCCGGGGTGATTGGTCTAGCCTGATCACCATTGGTAACGGGAGGCAAATAACGATCAGCGTTAATCTGATCAATATCCACACCAACTTGAATAGCGGGATTATCAAAATCAGTTACGGATATAGAACCATTGATCTTAGACTCATCTAAAGTCATTTCTAATTTACTAATATTAAGATGTCCTGCAGAGCCATCAAATGACGACGACAACGATACACTCTCATATGCGCGAGGGTCAGAGGTATTCGGCGGATCTTGATTTAATTGCTGCATCAACTTACGTAAGCTGAATGTTGCGACCGCCATGTCTCCCTTAAACTCACGAGAAGAAAATATTTTTTCTGCATTTATATTCCCCGTGAGATTCATTCCTAGTCCGGAGACTTTAAAATTATTTAAATTTAATGTTTCCTGTTCCAGGTTTAACCGGGTTGATGCGGTCAAATCCATTGTTACGGGTGAATTTGAGTTTTGTGCTCCAGAAAAAATTAGCTTTAAATCCATAGGACTGATATTCAGATCCGCTCGAGTTCCATTGATAGATGCATTCAGGTTCATTGATTGCAGGGATTCACCCAGGTCTGCATGATCCAATGCCTTCAAGAGTTCGCCCATACTATTACCAGACATCGTCAGTTGACCATTTATTGAACCGTTAGTGCTTTGCATATTACTGGCAACCAGACTGCCGTTTATCTTGACTCCCAAGGCATCTAGTGACAACACAGGCAGATTTATATCTCCTGTATCCATATTGGCATCAAATCGTGTGTTCACTACAAACGCCTTATTGGTAATACCCGTTAATTGATTACCGTAGAGTGACAAAGAAGAATCAGCCCCTCCCTGGACCTGTCCCAGAAGTTGCATTAATGACGGTAAATTTGGACCGGTAGCATTGATGGTGCCTCGCACAGTCGGGGTTGAAGAATTAATATTATTGGCCTCAATATCGCCTTTAATATCCGCGCCCAACAAGTTTGCCTGTAGATCTGAGATATCCAGGTCACCATCATCCATATCTGCATCTATATCAGCTGAGAAACTAAAAGAACGGTTTCCGGCACCCCTGAGTTGAGTTGACAACACAGTCAAACTTGAATCAGCACCACCTTGTAATTGTCCCATGACCTGTAACAGGGTCGGCAAATCCGGTCCACTGGCGTTGATATTACCTATGATTGCCGGGGCATCAGATTGAATATTTCGTCCACTCAGATCTGCATTAATATTTGCACCCAGTAAACTTGCCTGTAATTCTGAGATCTTAAGTTCATCTGCTTCCATATCAGCTTCGATAGCTGCGGAGAAATTAAAAGAACGGTCATTTAATCCTGCTAGCTGGGTGGCCAGAGGTTCGATCTCTGCCACTTTAAACAACACAGCAAGATCGGTCCCGGTCAGGTTAATATTTGTCTGTAACGCAGGTTTCTCATCCAGAATATTGCTTGCATTGATGGTACCCGTCAGTTTCGCCCCCAGCGCATTAAAATCAAGATCACTGATGCGCATGGTTTCATCGTCCAGATTTATCCTGATTGCACTTTGCAGCGTGATGTTAGTGGAG
>JBNMOP010000161.1:0-5313 GCA_051275005.1 Gammaproteobacteria bacterium
ATAAACACGTACTCTCCGTGATATTCATTGGACTACAGATGGTCAATGACAAACAGATCTGTCTGACTAATAATGAGGTGAATACTGCATGGGAGAAATTAACGCTATGTGCACAAAATCAACTATGGATGAATTAATTTTTCGTGGGGATCGCTCAGTCTCCGACCCCTTTTAATTTGTAGTATCATTCATTCATTGCTCAATCCGGAGGGGGAGAAGCTTATGAAAAAGCGACTTATAGTATGGCGGTTTTTGCTAACTATAATGAGGAGTCTTTTGTTGTTTATTATGTTGCCCGTAGTAGCGCAGCAAGTTGTGATAGCTCAAGAGCTCTCCGATAGCGAGTTGGCGGGTAAGATTTTATTTCTTCAACGTTGTTCTGTTTGTCATATGCCTGCTCCCAGACAGCAGGCCCTACCGGAACTGCCAACCTATGGTCCAAAGCTGGAAGGATTTGTGCACGATAGTGTGACCGAAAAACAGGCGCGCAATGCTATCGAGAATGGTACGCCACGTATGCCAGGTTTTAAATACGGGCTAACGGCCGAGGACATGGACAACATTGTTACCTATCTAAGGATATTCAAAATAAGTGATTTTCTCCGTCCCGGAGAGGAAGTGGATGGGGGGCCTGACAAGATTATCTCATTGGACGAGACCTTGAATAAAGTTGAGGCGCCGGATGATTAAGTCTTTTGGGTAACATTGAAGTTGCTGATAATGCAATCAATTTAATTTAAAAAAGCAGCAAAAGTCAGATTAAAGAGGGGAATCCATTATGCGTAAAGTAATATTAACACTATTAAATATAGCAGTGTATTCAGTGAGTATTTTGCTTGGTTCGATGTCTATTGTTGCAGCTGAAAATAAATTGGAAGGGACCATCACTTCGGCGAGTGGTGATCCATTATATGGAATAGTGGTGACAGCACGTGCAGAGGGTAAAACGTACGCGACCTCAGTATTTACTGATGACAACGGCGTGTACAATTTTCCATCTTTGGAACAAGGGAATTATAAGGTATGGGCCCAGGCTGCAGGATTTGACAGGGAGGAGACAAGGGTAACTTTGGGCGATTCAGGTCTAGTGCAGCAGGATTTTACCTTGCCAAAATTTAACGATATTGCCCGGCAATTAACCGGTAGCGAATGGATAGCAAACTTGCCTGAAGATACTAAGGAAGATCATCGCATGAAGCTGATCTTCAGGAACAATTGTGCAGGATGTCACATACCCAACTTTGTATTGCAAAACCGGTTTGATGAAGACGGCTGGCGTAAGATTGTGACGACGATGGAAAAGTTGTCGATTTTTGGGATCCCGCCAGGACCGGACAGTTCTGTGGCGCCGTTAATCCAGCATTATAATAATGAATTAACTGCTTACCTGACTAAGGTTCGCGGTCCCGGGGTGATGCCTATGGAGCTGAAACCGTTTCCACGTCCGCGGGGTGAGGCTGCCCGAGTGGTGATTACTGAATACGATATGAAATCAGGACTGAATGGGGAATATGTTGTGCAGGACGGTAGTGATTGGACATTGGGGATAGCGTCTAAATACCAGGCACGTGGGCCGCATGATGTAGAACCGGATCCTTTTGGTTATGTCTGGATTGCAGATTCTCAGGTTGATGGGTTGCGAACCATCTCCAGATTAGACCCTACCACTGGCGAAATTCGGGACTATAAACTACCGAGTAAAAATGGACTGGCCGGTGCAAGTCATGGGTTGGTCATCGATCAAAAGGGACATGCCTGGTTCAATGGGGATGGTGGATTTATCAAGGTGGATCCACAAACAGATGTGACTAGCTACTATAAGCCACCCGTCGGTGTCGGTGCCGTAGGGGGTACGCTGGATGTGGATAGTCAGGGCAGGATCTGGGCATCCTCCCGCCAAGGGGCAGTTCGTTTTGATCCATCGACAGAAGCGTTTACAGATTATAAGTCCGAAATTACCGCATACGAAGGCAGGACATATGGTGTTGCCGTGGATGCACTGGGCAATGGTTGGTGGGCACAGATGGCCATAGATAAAGTGGGCGTGGGTAATGGCCGAACGGGGGAAGTTAGGATCGTCGATATCGACAGGGTTGATAAGTGGGATGATTTAATGACTGACGATGATCAGGAAATTTTTGCTTCATTTGGTTCGGACTGGAATTCAGCGACACCCTGGGCGCAAGGTCCACGGCGCTTAGGTGGTGAAAAAAATGGTAAATACATTTGGGTTGCAAATTATTGGGGCAATAATATTGCCAGAATCGATATTCGTACTCACGAGGTGAAAATTTTTGAATACCCCAACCAGAAAGCATTTCCTGGAATTTATGATACAACCATAGATAAAAACGGGATGGTGTGGATGAATATGATGAATGCAGATACGGTAGCCAGATTTAATCCAAAGACAGAAGAGTGGACAGAGTTCAGGTTGCCTATACTTGGGACGGAACCACGTTTCATCTCGGTCGACAATTACAAAGATCAGATAGAAGTTTGGGTGCCGGCATCGAGAACCAATAAAATATTTCGCATACAGTTTAGAAATCAAGGTTTCTAAACTAAAGAGGTTGTAAAAAAAATCCAGAGAAATTTAAATTAAACCGTTCCGGCTCTGAGGGATTTACATTGGAGGATTCTGACATGAAGAGAATAATTGGGGTTACATTAATAATTGGCAGCATGCTGGGTATGACGGGTGTGTTGCAAGCGCAAAACGAAGCGGCGCCTCAGGCGCCAACCAGTGCGAACTATCCGGCATGGGCTTATGCGATTCCATCGTCCCCACGCCCGGCGCGCGCGGCGGACGACGGAACATTGTTGACACTCCCTGGCTCGTCTTTCTCGTTTACCGCGAGTAAGATTCGGGGCCGCCTTACCAGTGATCCAAGGAAACGCGTCGCACCGGCTGACTGGTTTCCCGAGGACCATCCGACTATGCCGAAAATTGTCGCTGAGGGTGACAGTGAACGCGGTATCGTTGCGTGTTCGCTATGCCACCTGCCGAATGGAAAGGGTCGTCCGGAAAACGGACCTCCTGCAAGTCAGACTCGGGAATATACCATCATGACGTTAATGGACATGAAGAATGGACTTCGAGTGAATGCTGATCTTCGCAAGGGTAACGCCATTAGTATGAACAACTTTGCAAAGGCCATGACGCAACAGGAAATAGAAGAGGTAGCCGAATATTACGCTTCGATGAAGTGGACGCCGTGGATTAAGGTGAAAGAAACTGAGCAGATTCCGTTGATGTACAATGTTGGCGGAGTGTGGCTCCCTATAGAAGGTGCCAACGCCGGTATGGAACCTATTGGTATGCGTGTCATCGAGACGCCGGAGAATGTGGAGTACGCCGAGAAGATGCGCAGTCCTCGTTCCGGTTTCATCGCTTATGCGCCGGTCGGTTCGGTGGCAAAAGGTAAAAGCATTGTCACAAGTGGTGACAACGGTAAGACAATAGCTTGCGCCATTTGTCACGGCCCGGATCTACACGGTGTCGGCACTATCCCAAGCATTGCTGCCCGTTCGCCGAGCTATATTGCGCGACAGCTTTTTAATTACCAGGCAGGAACGCGCAATGGCACCATGGCAAGCTTAATGAAGCCCATCGTTGCCAATCTGACCAATGAAGATTTCGTAAATATTACTGCCTATCTTGCGGGCCTACCAGCACAGGCGCAGACACCAACTTTCAGCACGGAGTAGAAAAAAATAAAAATGGTGACAGTTAACTTAATTCAAAAAATTTAGTTTAAATAAGTTAACTGTCACCATAATTTGAATCATATTCACGGAAAAGGATTTACAATGAGAAGCATAAAAAGAATTTTATTTAATTTATTTTTAATAACCACTGTGTTGGCTTTGATGGCTTGCACTCCCAAAGGAGAAGTCATGCAAGATAAAGAGCCCGATGGACTGTTTGCAGAAATTACAACTAACCGAGGCACTATCCTCATAAAACTTACGATGGATGAAACCCCTATGACGGTTGCCAACTTTGTTGGTTTAACGGAAGGGAAAATAAAAAACCAGGCAAAAGAGGAAGGCGTTCCTTATTATGACGGGTTATTGTTTCACCGGGTGATCAGTAAGGGAAATGGGGATGCCCAGGATTTTATGATCCAGGGTGGCGATCCTACCGGTACAGGCCGTGGTGGTCCCGGCTATCGATTTTCAGATGAATTTCATCCTTCATTAAAACATAACAAACCCGGTGTGCTCTCCATGGCCAACTCAGGACCCGGTTCTAATGGTAGTCAGTTCTTCCTCACAATCGTTGCCACCCCCTGGCTCGATAATAAACATAGTGTTTTCGGATATGTGGTGGAAGGTATGGATATCGTGAATTCCAGTAAGACCGGCGATGTGATGCAATCTGTAAAGATTAACCGTGTAGGTGATGCTGCCAAGAATTTTGATGCCGCTAAGACGTTTTTAGAGATGAGCGGTGTAAAATAAAGTGACAGATAACGTAATTTCAAAATAAATACCTAACCGTCACAATATTTATCAGGTATCACATTATCGCATTTTCCATAGTGCTGTAATGCATTGAGAAATTCAGAAATGTTGGAACGTGAATCCTGACACTGCCCCCTCTGATGCTTTCATTTAATAGGAACTAAATTCATGCTGATAAAATTTTTCTCCACGTTGTGGCTCTGTCTGATTTTCACAGCAGCGCAAGCTGTAGGCTACGGTGACAAAGCACCAAGCTGGAAAGGAATTGATCTTGTAGATGGTTCACAGGTTGAATTCCCCAAAATTCTAAACGATAAACCAGCTGTCTTTGTCTTTTGGGCTACCTGGTGTCCCTATTGCAAAGCGTTCATGCCGTACGTGAAAGAAATACAAGCTGAATATGAAAAACATGGTGTTCAGATCATTTCATTTAATGCGTTAGAACGCGGTATTGGCAATCCAAAAGCCTATATTGATACATTGAGATTCCCTCTCGTTGCGATTGCTGCTGCGGATAATATTGCTAAACGCTACGATGTTCAGTTTATACCAGGATTAATGATAGTGAATGGAGACGGTATGATTGTCTATCGCCGAAAAAACACCGATCTCCCTGCAGGTAAAACTGTCTCCGAGCAATGGGCTGAAGAAGTTAGACAAGTACTAGATATACTCATCGAGCAGTAGTGCACTTGCGAGTCTCTCACAGGCTATATGAATAAATAGGATTTGAGACAAAAGAGAATATTTCCCAAGTGACTCCGACCCTGAGGTATCCCCACAAAATAAATAAAAAAGTCGATCAAAAACAACCAGTTACAAAAAACGGTTAATGAAACAATG
>JBNMOP010000162.1:0-5299 GCA_051275005.1 Gammaproteobacteria bacterium
AGAGCTAAAGGAATTAGGAAAGGAGTGGGGTCGGATAGAAGATTTTTGTAAGATTACCGATACGCTGGTAATGGCCAGAACATTACACCCTGGCCAGAAAAACAACCTGAATGCACTTTGTGGTCGTTACGATATAGATAACTCACAACGAGATCTGCATGGTGCATTGCTAGATGCGCAGATCCTTCTTGATGTTTATCTGGCCATGACAGGCGGACAAACCAGTTTATCACTTTATGAAGAAAAAAAAGATGATCTAGAAATGAAGATAAATTTTCGATTAGACAAAAATCGGACAAGATTAAAAACAATAAAACCTGACAATGATGAACTAGTAGCACACGAGCAACGACTAGCATCTCTGAATCAGGTTAGCGATGGTAATTGTGTATGGCTTAAAATAGAAGCTGAGGATTGAAGAGGATAAAAAAATATGCGTTATAAGATTAAATTATTGTGATGCGTTTTATTTAAGAGATGACGTATTCAATGCTAAATTAAAGCTTAGAAATTAGATCATACTCACTCCATCATACCAGCATCCAGGCAATAAAAAACCGCCCTTTGGGCGGTTTTTTATATATGTAAATTTTTAGAGTGAGTATAAGTTAGATCAAGTTATATTTAAATCTTATAACTCCCGACTAAATATTCTCTTCATTTTATATAATTTATTCCGAAGCCTCATCAATAATTTTTTGTAATTCACCGTTCTTAAATAGTTCAAGGACGATATCGCAACCGCCAATTAATTCACCTTTTACAAAAACCTGAGGAAATGTTGGCCAATTCGATATAGAGGGTAGATTTTGGCGAACGTCTGGGTTTGATAGCACATCAACGTGGGCATATTGTGCGTTACAGGATTGCAATGCCTGAGACGTTTGCATGGAAAATCCACACTGGGGCATCTCCGGGGTTCCCTTCATAAATAAAATAATGTTGTTTTCATTAATTTGCTGTTTAATTTCTTCAATAATATCCACAGGTTTACCTCATTACGGGGTTAATAACATAGTAAATAACTCAAGTATTAAAGTATAACCTGAATTTAATTTATTATAAAGTAAGAAACAGCATAACTACGGGGGGTTCCGCCTACCTCTTATAATGTTATAGTAATTGCGGACTTATATTGATTCAATGAGGTGAAAGCCTGATCAGACATCTGTATAATGTCACCAGTTAATCGAATTTTTTATAACAATAAATCATACAGGGGAGAACCCAACTAATGAATCCACTAAAATCTATATCCGGTACAATTATTCTCGGATTTGTCGTTGCAGTAGTAATGTCAATCTTAGTCAACGCTCCTGGTAACCAGATATGGTCACTGGTTGTATGGTTACATGTATTTGCGGGGGTTATCTGGATAGGATTGCTGTATTACTTCAATTTTGTACAAACACCTGCCGCAGCAACAGCTGCTGCGGATACAGAAGGTCCAGGACCTGCAGCGATCAGCAAATATGTCGCTCCTTTAGCGTTACTGTGGTTTCGATGGGCAGCATTAGCCACTTGGGTAACAGGCGCTGCAGCCCTTGAGGTTGCTGGTTGGGGATTTACCAATGCATTTTTATTAAAGCCTGGTGTAGAGGTTATTGGTTTAGGCGCATGGATGGGTACCATAATGTTATTTAACGTTTGGGTATTGATATGGCCAAATCAGAAAAAAATTCTGGGGATTGTTACGGCGTCCGCAGAGGAGATAGCCAGTGCGAAGGTAGTAGCATTGATGGCATCCCGGACTAATACATTTTTGTCCATCCCTATGTTGATGTGCATGGTGGGGCAAATGCACGGACTTCCATTTTAAAATAACGCTGTCCTCTCAGGAGTTAGAGCCCGGCTGAGCGTCGGGCTTCTTTTTTTGGGTTAATAACATAAAAGTAACGTGTATGAGTGATACCGTCATGGGAACTTATAATAGACTACCAATTGCATTTGAATCTGGTTCAGGTGCATGGTTGACAGATATAAATGGTAAAAGATACCTCGATGCGTTGGCGGGTATAGCAGTCTGCGGATTAGGCCATGCCCACCCTCAGATTACAGAGGTGCTGACAAAACAGATAGGCACCTTGATTCACACATCCAATCTTTATGAGGTGCCGTTGCAGGAGAAGCTTGCTAATGAGTTATGCAAACTATCTGGACTAGACAAGGTATTCTTTTGTAATTCTGGTGCTGAAGCAAATGAAGCTGCAATTAAAATTTGCAGACGTTATGGTCATCAACGAGGTCACTCAACGCCGCTTATTGTTGTTATGCATAACGGTTTCCATGGCAGGACGTTGGCAACACTTACAGCCACAGGAAATTCAAAAATTAAAATTGGGTTTGAACCCCTGGTTGAGGGATTTTTACATATACCCTATAACGATATTAACGCACTTGAACAAATATTTGTTAATCACAATGAGATAGATGCGGTAATGCTTGAACCTATTCAGGGAGAAGGTGGTGTTATTGTACCGACACCTGGATATTTAAAACGTATCGCCTCGATATGTGAAAAAAATGGTGCATTGTTAGTTGTAGATGAAATTCAAACTGGGTTATGTCGAACGGGCAAATGGTTTGCCTATCAACATGAGTTGATAAAACCAGATGTAGTAACGCTAGCAAAATCTCTGGGTAATGGTGTACCGATCGGTGCATGCATTGCCTCAACTCGTGCCGCCGAACCAATGACCGCTGGCAGTCACGGCTCTACCTTTGGCGGCAACCCTTTGGCCGCTAGCGCAGCAATTGCCGTAATTGATTTTCTCCAACAACACAACATGGATATACGCGCTGCTCAAATAGGGCAGAAATTATTGCATCAGTTTAAACAAAATCTGGCAGGAAGTGAGGGAGTGGTTCGAATCAGTGGCATGGGCTTAATGATAGGTATAGAACTGGATAGATCTTGTGCAGAAATAGTAAAGATGGCGCTGAAAAAGAATATATTAATAAATGTAACTGCTGAAAGAGTGATTCGTTTATTACCACCATTAATTATTACTGATGAAGAGGCTGAATTAATTGTAAAGACAGTAACCGGTTTAATTATAGAATTCTTAGAGGAATAGACCCGTGGCACTCAGACATTTTTTGACTTTGGCTGATTTTAATCGAGAAGAGCTGCTCACCTTAATTGAGCGGGCAATCGTTATGAAAAATGACATGAAGAATGGAGTAATGAATCCAACGCTTCCTGGTCGGATACTGGCAATGATATTTGAAAAATCTTCAACACGGACCAGGGTATCTTTTGAAACCGCTATGGTTCAACTTGGTGGACACGCTATCTTTTTATCTCCCGATGACAGTCAATTGGGGCGAGGTGAACCCCTAAAAGACACAGCAAGGGTATTATCAAAAATGGTCGATTGCGTCATGATCAGAACCTTTGAACATGAAAAGCTGGAAACCTTTGTGGAATTTTCTGATATACCGGTCATAAATGGATTGTCGGATTCTTATCATCCCTGCCAAGTACTGGCAGATATGCAAACATACTTTGAAGTTAGGGGAGATATAAAGGGTAGAAAAGTCGCCTGGGTAGGCGATGGTAATAATATGTGTCAGTCTTATATTAATGCAGCCGGCATCTTTGATTTTTCTTTATCGATTGCATGTCCGGAAACTCATACACCTAATAAAGGAAGTATGGCTATTACCAATGGACATGTTGAAATTACTGATGATCCAAATCTAGCAGTGAAAGACGCAGATATAGTTGTTACCGATGTTTGGGCAAGTATGGGCCAGGAAAATGAAACCAAGGAAAGAACTAAGATATTTGCACCTTATCAAGTCAATGCAAAATTAATGTCTCTGGCATCAAAAGATGCTTTGTTCATGCATTGTTTGCCTGCACATCGTGGAGAGGAAGTTACAGAAGAGGTTTTTGAAGGACCTCAAAGTATAGTTTGGGAAGAGGCAGGAAACAGATTGCATTCTCAGAAGGCTTTATTAGAATTTCTATTGATGTGATTCGTATCCGTCATTTAATTCTAATTACTTGTTACTAATTTGATGCTATGCATGTGAACGTCGAGATAAGGGTAACAAGCATCTAATGCGATTCCTATTAAGTAACGATGATGGTTACATGGCGCCTGGTCTTATTGCTTTAGCAACTGAAATATCATTTTTAGGCGATGTTACTGTGGTAGCGCCAGATAGAGATAGGAGTGCTGCAAGCAATTCTCTTACCCTTGATACTCCATTGACTGTAAAAACTGCTGCAAATGGATTTAAATACGTTAATGGCACACCAACAGACTGTGTTCATCTTGCAATAACTGGATTGTTGGAAGATATACCGGAGATGGTAATAAGTGGTATAAATTCTGGTGCCAATTTAGGTGATGATATCCTTTATTCGGGAACTGTAGCTGCTGCAATGGAAGGACGGTTTTTGGGAAGACCCGCTGTAGCAGTTTCATTGGCAGGAACTGAATTAGAGCATTTTGAGACAGCAGCAATATTGGTTAGACGAATTATTGAGCATTTGTTATCTCAACCTTTGTCATCAGATTTATTATTAAATATAAATATTCCTGATATCCCACACGATAAGATCAATCAATGGGAGATAACCCGTTTGGGTAAAAGGCATAAGTCTGAAGCATCTGTTAGAATGCTTGACCCTAAAGGTAGAGAAGTTTTCTGGATAGGCCCGGCTGGTCCTGGAAATGACGTAGGGCCAGGAACCGACTTTCACGCAATAAAAAATGGGAATATTTCTGTGACACCTTTGCAATACGATTTAACCAGATACGATATTCTCGAAGATATTGCAAACTGGATTACTCCTTTGCTCTTATAATGAATATTAAACACCAGGGTATTGGAATGACGTCACAGCGCTCTAGAAACCGTCTTGTAGAGCAGCTTAGGTCGATGGGAATATTGTCAGAGCGAATATTAGAGGCAATAAAGAATACTCCACGACATATTTTTGTGGACGAAGCGCTATCGAGTCGAGCATATGATAATACAGCATTGCCTATCGGATATAATCAAACAATATCTCAACCATATATTGTTGCAAAAATGACAGAAGCATTAATAGAAAGTGGCGATCCACTGCAAAATGTTCTAGAAATTGGTACAGGCTGTGGTTATCAAACGGTGATACTTTCTAAATTTGCTAAACATGTATCGACCATTGAGAGGATCCAGGCACTATTAGGAAAAGCCAGAGAAAAGTTTTATGCTTTAAAGTGTAGCAACATTCGTGCGATGAATGGTGATGGAAATTTGGGGTGGCCAGAACATGCGCCGTTTGATGGTATTCTGGTTG
>JBNMOP010000163.1:0-5049 GCA_051275005.1 Gammaproteobacteria bacterium
CCAACACTTATATCTAGTAAGGCTGGGAATAAGGAAATCCTTCTCAATAACTTCATTTTTAATGAGCTTGTCCCACGAACTAATGATTGAATTGTCAAAACCGGCATCGATTATACCGTTAGTAGAATTTTTGATAGTTTTTTCTTTTAATTTTGCATTAAATTTACGGCTAAAAGAAACAAGATATTCATCTCCAGTCATTATGACGCTTTCAGAATGGCCAGTCAGATAATTCTTAAGGGTAAAGTCTGGCATATAGCTATCATGAGAAAAGTTATTTGTTTTGCCAGCAATTTGATTTCCTTCATCATCAGTATATATAACCCATGAATGATGTAGCTTGTTATTATTAGTAACCTGATAATGTTTTTCTATATATAACAAATCCATTGTATCTTTATCAAAGGCGTAACCAACTCTCGTTGGCATCTCGTTGGCTAGACCGATAACGGGCACCAAAATTAACAAGTTTATATAGTTAATGAAATTTTTAATTATCATATGTCTTGTCATATTGCGTACCCAACCAGAATTTATTTAGATTTCCTTTTGTATCAAGACATGCCATTAGAATGTACAGGCATGAAATTACATTACCAAATCCGAGTACCATTAATGCCCAGAATATTCCACGAACACGAAATGATTCGCGCCAAACTACCCAAAAAGAAAATAGAATTAAGCCAAGATAAAGGTCGACTATCGAAACCAGACCCCAGGGCATGGCAATGAGAGCGGGTCCTTCTTTAGACAAGCTACCGTTCATGACGGCATAGATGATATACGCTAACATTACAATGAAGCCAATAAAAGCTGCTATCCCCAGTGTCTTAGTGGATAGAAAAATAATTTTCTTAGGCTCAGTCATGCTATTGAGTCACAGCGCTATCTTTTTTATACAATTTTTTAGGTGGTTGTAGAAAGAACATGCTTGTTGTTGCCTGGTATTCCCGGTATGCATCACCTTTACTACGCAAAGATTGTTGTTCTGTGTATGGCACACCTGTAATCCTGGTAATAAATACATACATTACAATCAGGCCCGTCCATGTTAACCACCAGACATCGCTACCATAACCCAGGCAGACATATGCCCACCAGTGCAACCATTCAAAGAAATAATTGGGGTGGCGTGAGTATTTCCATAATCCAACATTACATACTATTGAGCGATCGTTGGTTTTTGCTTTGAATTTAGCCAGTTGTCGATCACTGATCCATTCCCCCGCAATTGCCAGTATCCAAACAGTTATACCTATTGCATCCAGGAGTACAATTCCGGATTCTGCATTTCGTGACGCCGCCCAGAAAGGTAGTGCAAATAATAGAGTCCATGTTGCTTGTACCTGGAAGAAAATAAACATCACCGGTTGCGCGTATTTGCCACTGGATTCACGCATATATCTATAGCGGCCATCTTCGATTTCATTGGTTACACGGTAAAAAAGGTAAGAACCGAGGCGAAAACCCCAGACCAATGCGAGAATAATAATGACATATTGACGTAAACCGTTTGATACATCATCGGCCAGGATCAACCAGACACCTACAATTGGAGTTAAAAAAGACCAAGCCACGTCAACAATACCGGCGTTCTTACTTCGATATTGTAAGATCCACATAAGTAACATAATCAGGGCAGAAACAACCCAAGCATAAATAAATATCTGACTTGTGTTCATAGAATTAATCCTTTTCTATTGATAACGTCGAAAACTCGTGTGTGTTCTGATTGTTTTGGCGTTGGGCAAACCACACTAACAATGGCATGGCGATAAACCATTGCAAAGACAGTGCAACGATGGAGCCGGGACCGAACAGCGTTAATGCACCGAGTTTGCTACCTGCATAGTATGCAGCCGGGCCTGCAATTGCTCCCAATATTGCAGACATAATTAACTTCCCGTGTAACCACTTCATTGACAGGTTCAGGGTGGCAGCCAGGTTGATCCAAAGCGCAATCATCCAGATAGGCGAAGGTGAACCCAGTACGGCCTGTTCTGGAAATACCATGACGCCGAGTAGCACCTGCACAGAATCAAATATATATCCGATAGTGGCAGCGAATATCAATAAGCTTAACTCAGGCATTCGGTTCTTTACGGATACCCCAAGGTGAAAAAAAATCCATAAGAGAGTAAAGAAAGGACCATATACAGGAGATCCGAAGGCCGCAGATAAAACGGTGATAAACCAGGCTGCTTGGAAGATAAAAAAATTTAATATAACAGGAATCATATGAAACTCAGGAATATGTAGTGTCGGTATTTATACATTGAGGTTTATTCAACACCACCTGAACAACACTGGTGTATCTCTCAAGAAATCCAGCTTCGCAATAACAGATGTAATATTCCCACAAACGAATAAAATCATTGCCGTAACCGAGTTGTCTGACGGAATCAAGATTTGACATAAATTTATTCAACCACTCGCGCATTGTTCTGGCGTAGTGCAATCCAAAATCTTCCAGGTGGTTGAGACGGAAATTCGAATTCTGAGAAATTGCATTATTTAAGGCTGAAAAGGAAGGAACACAACTGCCGGGGAAGATAAATTCCTGAATGAAGTCGCTTGTTTTCAGATATTCATCATAACGACTGTCAGGCATTATAATAGCCTGAATACAGGCCTGCCCATCTTCCTCCAACAATCTGGAACATGCAGCGAAATATTCGGGAAGGTATTTATGCCCCACCGCTTCAATCATTTCTACGGATACTAATTTGTCATATTTGCCTTTCAAATCACGATAATCGCATAATTGAATATCGATCTTATCGTGCAGGCCTATTTTGCGTATACGCTGACTGGCAAGTTTAAACTGCTCTTTGGAAATGGTCGTCGTTGTTACATGACAGCCATAATTCTTTGCGGCATGTATGGCAAAACTACCCCAACCCGTTCCGATTTCCAACAACCGTTGATGAGGTTTAATATCCAGCTTCCGGCATACACGATCCAGCTTTTCGGTGGAGGCTTCTTCCATTGAAGATGCCTCTGTTTGGAAAAAACCTGATGAATAGGTCATGGTGGGATCCAGAAAAACGGCGAACATCTCGTTACCCAGGTCATAATGGGCATGGATATTCCTGCGACTACCATCACGACTGTTACTGCGAGCCTTATGCCGCCGTCGTAACCACCAGTTACTAATATTGACAAAACCTGACTCTAGGGTGTCCATTGTATCCAGATTTCGTACCATTAGTCTGAACAGGCCAGTGAGGTCATTACATGACCAGTAGCCGTCACGGTATGCACTGGCAGCTCCCTTACTGCCCGACATCAAGATATCTGTATAAAAACGAAGGTCATTAATCTTAACAACAATATCTCCTTCACTAATTACTTCTGTCTCATAATCCAGAGGATCAGACAAAATAATTCGCCCGGTTTTTAACTCCGATAATCTGTTCCGTAAAACCTTGCGGGCCATTGCAATAATGGGATTAACTCTAATCGCAGTGTTGACTTCCGTGTTGCGTAAAATTTTAGTGATCATTAACTAGTCTCTTGTTTCAGTTGTTTTGGATGGGGGTAGAAAGGTATTTTTTTTAGCCATAATTTCATGGCTTGCCAGTAAATTCCGCCAATCACGCTGGCCGTCATGAAAGGATAATTCAGGAGGACTTTTGCCATATTAGTGCTGGTAATCGGTCTACGTTCTAGCATCATTCCGGCATTAAATATTTTATTATCAGCTTCGAAGCTATCCATGTTGACTCTAAGTTCGCTTCCAGGGGTAGACAAGCTCCATTTATATTGCTGTTGCATACTCATAAAAGGTGAGACATGGAATTCCTTATTAAAGTTAAAAGTAAACACATCACCTTGAGTTTGTGCAGTTTCACAATTTAATAAGTAGCAGTGGGTCTCACCCCATGGTGTGTTATGCACTTCAGCAACAATGAATTCCAAATGTGTATCTGTATCATCCCAACAATAATAAAAACTTACCGGGTTCATGCAGTATCCGAAATAGCGTAAATGCGTCAATAAACGGATTGGGCCCTGATGGATTTTCCCTGACTCTTTGTAAATAAAATCCCTGACTGAGCCTGACAAAGTTTGCCTTGTATCTCCCATATGATCTTTGCGTCGAAAACAGGCTAATGCCGGGGTATTGTCTGACCAGCACAGGAATGGTCGAAATAATTCCGGTAATTCCTGTAAATCGATATACATCATGAATAAACCATACTTAAATCCATGAGTTTGTGGATGTAGGCGGTAATGATGGACATCGCCGGTATATATAAAACTCTTCATGCCGCCAAATCCATATTAAATGCTGAAGAAACCGCAAGGCCGCTACGAACACCGTCTTCATGAAATCCGTATCCCCAGTACGCACCACAGTAAGAAATTCCACGACGCTGAATCATCTGTGGATGTTGTGATTGGGCGCTGTCCCGGCCCGGACGAAAAACAGGGTGGTGGTAGTTAATACGTTTGATGATGTAGCGTGGGTCAATAAGCTCAGCCATGTTTAATGACACGCAATAGGTCCGGGCACTTTCGATAGATTGAAGTATATTCATGTTATACGTTACCGACACATGCTTACGTGCTTGCGAAGGTATCAGATAATTCCAACTTGCCCAGGCCTTTTGATTCACAGGTAGGACTGATGTCTCCGTATGCAGTATTGCTTCGTTGTCCTGATAGGGAAAATATTCAAGTATGGATTTTTCTTCTTCATCCATATTAGCCACCAGTTTAATGCTCTGGTTCGCATGTGTAGCCATGATGACTTCATCATAGAGTTTTTCTGATCCATTATTGAACACTACACTGACACGACCATTTTGCCGTTTGACCTGTTTAACTGGCATATTTAGATAAATTCGATTTTGAAAGGACCTGGTTAAAACCTTAACATATTGATACGAGCCCCCAACGACAGTTCGCCATTTGGGTCTGCCCTCTACTTGTAACATGCAGTGATTATTCAGGAACTCCAGGACAAAACGTATTGGAAATTGACGAAATTGTTCTGCGGGGCAGGACCATAATGAGGCGCCCAGTGGTACCAGAAAATATTCA
>JBNMOP010000164.1:0-4964 GCA_051275005.1 Gammaproteobacteria bacterium
TGCTTCTGCCAAAATACTCACAGAATCCGGAACGCATTTAATAATTGAAGTTCGTTTCTGAAAATCATAAACCCCTAATGGAGAGGAAAATCGCGCAGATTGGCCCGTAGGTAAAACATGATTTGGCCCTGCACAGTAATCTCCTAGAGCTTCTGATGTGTATACCCCAAGGAAAATTGCCCCTGCATTTCGAATATTAGGCAGTATCGCTTCAGGATTCTCAATCGCCAGTTGCAAATGCTCTGGTGCAATCTGGTTTATCACTTTTACAACGCTGTCTATATCATTGACAAATATCATTGCTCCATTTTTTTCCAGGGATTCCTTAATAATCTCATTACGTTCCATAGTTGGTAATAATCTACATATGCTTTCATATACACTGTCCAGAAAAGTCTCTTCCATACTAACAAGAATAGATCTTGCATCCACATCATGTTCAGCCTGGGCAAACATATCCATAGCGATCCAATCCGGATCACAGCTACCATCAGCTATAATTAGTACTTCCGACGGACCGGCAATCATATCGATGCCCACTGTGCCATAAACAAGGCGTTTTGCCTCAGTTACAAATCGGTTGCCTGGCCCCACAATTTTATCAACTTTTGGTATCGTCTCAGTACCATAAGCCAATGCGGCAATTGCCTGTGCACCACCAATAGTGAATACACGATCAACGCCAGCAATACTGGCTGCAGCAAGGACTATAGGATTTAGTACTCCACCAGGTGCAGGCACAACCATAATCACCTCATCTACTCCCGCAACTTTTGCAGGAATGCAATTCATTAACACCGATGATGGATAAGCAGCCTGACCTCCCGGGACATAAATTCCAGCACGTTCTACAGGAGTTATTTTCTGACCCAATAATGTTCCTTGCTCATCTGTATAGCTCCATGACTCTGATTTCTGTCGGCTCGCATAACGCTGTATTCTGTCAGCAGCGAACTCCAGTGCATTAATTATATTTACAGATACTTCATCACGTTTAGAGTTAATTTCATCCCTGGATACTTCAAGTGTTGACACAGAAGTTTCACGCTTATCGAACTTGTTTGTGTATTCAATTAATGCTGAGTCACCACGTAACCTAACATCGTTAACAATACTAGAAACAAGAGTAGTTAGTTCAGGATTGAATTGAACATTAACGTCACACAGTTCTTTCAACCTGGATAAAAAGTCCGAATCCTGCTCCTTTATTCTTCTTATGTTAGGCATTGATCTGTATCACATCTGTAAGTGTTTGAATCAATTTTTTAACAGCTTCCCGTTTCATTTTCATTGCCGCTTTATTAACAATCAACCTTGAACTGATCTCACATATTGTTTCCACTGGCACCAGGCCATTCGCCTTTAAAGTATTGCCAGTATCAACCAGATCAACTATTTTATCGGAAAGCCCCATAATTGGTGCGAGTTCCATTGAACCATAGAGTTTGATTATTTCGACCTGGATCCCAAGATTAGTAAAATAATCTCGGCTGGTTTTTATATACTTGGTAGCGATGCGTAATCGACGATTAATTACTGTTTTCTTCACTGGTTCTGCGAGCATTAATCTACATTGTGCAATGCCCAGATCCAATGGTTCATATAACTCATTACCTTCGTGCTCAAGCAAAACATCCTTACCTGCTATACCAAGATCAGCAGCACCGTGTTCAACAAATGTCGGTACGTCTGCTGCTCGAATTATAATCAGATTTATTCTCGCATCGTTAGTCTCAAGAATTAACTTACGAGAGGTAAAAGGATCATCTTTTGGGATAATGCCAGCCTTTTCCAATAATGGTAATGATTCTGTAAATATTCTGCCTTTGGAAACGGCAATTGTAAGATTATCAGTCACATCAGTTCTCTAATTAATACATAATAATTTTATTTTAATAAAACCCACATTTTTTGATAGTAAATCAAGCAGGCACTCTTTTAATTTGTGCACCTAATTGGTGAAGTTTTTCTTCTATCATTTCATATCCACGGTCAATATGATAAATACGATCAACAATTGTTTCTCCATCAGCTATCAACCCAGCAAGTACTAAACTGGCTGATGCTCTCAAATCTGTGGCCATAACGGGAGCCCCTGTCAATTTTTTCACACCGTTGCAAATCGCCGTGTTTCCTTCGAGCTTTATATTTGCACCCATACGTTGCAGTTCTTGAACATGCATAAATCTGTTTTCAAAAACATTCTCGGTTATTATCGCGTTTCCCTTGGCGATACAATTTAATGCTGTAAATTGTGCCTGCATATCTGTAGGAAATCCCGGGAACGGTGATGTATGAATATCTACCGATCTTGGTCTGACATGATTCATACTTATCTCAATAGTACTATCACCCAGTATTAACTCAGCACCAGCACTTCGAAGCTTTGACAGCACTGAATCCAATAATTCTGGACGCGTGTTTTTTAATTTAATACTACCTCCGGTCATTGCTGCTGCGACGAGAAATGTTCCTGTTTCAATTCTGTCAGGCAATATTTTATGATGAGCTCCATGCAAAGACTCTACCCCATGAATTATAATTGTATCTGTTCCTGCTCCTTCTATATTTGCTCCCATGCTTACCAGACATTCTGCCAGATCGATTACCTCCGGTTCACGGGCAGCATTTTCAAGTATTGTCTTTCCATCTGCCAATACTGCAGCCATCATCAAATTTTCGGTTCCAGTTACGGTAACCATTTCTAAAGTCAGGTGCGCACCTTTTAATCGTTTAGCGCGGGCTTTTATATATCCTTTTTCAACATTAATATCAGCACCCATTGCGATTAAACCTGCAATATGGATGTTTACAGGACGGGAGCCTATAGCACATCCACCAGGGAGTGAAACATCTGCCTTACCATATTTTGCGAGTAATGGTCCGAGCACCAGTATCGACGCTCTCATGGTTTTTACTAGTTCGTATGGAGCAAAAAATTCAGTAATGTTGTTATTTGTAACTTCAATATTTAACTTCTCATCTATCATTAGGTCGGAACCCATACGACCCAGCAACTCCATAGTAGTAGTAATATCATGCAAGTGTGGGACATTACTGATAGTCATGGTTTCATTAGTCAATAATGTAGCCGCCAAGATCGGTAACGCTGCGTTCTTGGCGCCAGATATAGAAACCTCGCCATGAAGCGGAATCCCACCTGTTATTTTAAGTTTATCCATTTAATTAAAATGAGTTCTAAACAACCCTAAGGTCCTTTTCTTTTTTCCAATCATCTGGCGTAAATGTTTTTATTGCCAGGGCATGAATTTCATTACCAACCTTATTTCCAAGAGTTTTATAAACTATCTGATGTTGCTGCACCATCGATTTCCCCGCAAATTCTGTACTAACAACGATTGCAGAAAAATGTGTCCCATCTCCATCAACTAATACATCCGCTCCCGGCATGCCATCTTCAATACAAGACTTAATTTCGTCAATTCCCATAACGTTGATTTCTCCTAAAAGATAAATATGTATTCCATTGTACTATTATAATTGCATACAATGTCACAACCACTGCTTATACACAGGGTATTACAATTATAGTTTAATGGATAATCAGGCGAGTTAATATACAGACAATACTGGTACGATCCTGTTATTGATCTACGCTACTTTTTACATTTCGTTCAACTAGTTTAGAAACCAGCGAATCCAGGCCACTCTTACGTATTTCAGATGCAAACGATCCACGGTACGTAGATACAAGACTTACACCACCTACCGTAACATCTACAACTTTCCATACATCATTGGTATTTAGCATTCGGTAATGAATTGGAATCGAGCTTTGGTTAACCGCATCCATAACTTCTGTTCGGACCAAAACAATCCTCGATCCAGGTTTTGCTTCTTCAGGATAAAATTCAATTTCATTATCAGAATATTCTTTCAATGCCGTAACATATGTTCTCACCAATAATGTCTTAAACTGATCCTGGAAAGCTGCGCGCTGACTTTCTGTTGCACTGTTCCAGGCACCACCTAACACCAATCTCGACATATTTTTGAAATCAAAATGAGGAATAACCAGTTCATTAATTAATCCATAGATCCGATCTGGATATGCATCTAATTGGTCTCGTTCCTGGTTCAATCTCTCAATAACATGATTTGTAGTATTTTTAACGACGTCACCCGCAGTATCTGTTGCAGCAAATGCTGAGCTGGTCACCAGAAAAATGGCACTCACAAATATAGATGAAATTACAGCACGAAAATCCATTGTCTTCTCCTGATTACGTAGACATTAATATGCTTATATTATTTATTGTTTAGTAGATCAACATCATAATACTGAAACTAATAATTCAGTTTCGTAAAGTCTGATATCCTGATTGATGACCTTAAATATATAATGTCTAATCGTCTGAGTATAATTTAAGCAGAATAGTTCTAACAAAAGTATAACAGACTACCCTGTTTCTATTTATCTAATTGAAATTTCAGAAAATATCCTAATATTTTAAGCACCTAGACTCATGAAAATGGCTTAATTAAAAGAATTAATCTTGGTAATAAGGTTAGGGCTGCAAGCAGGGCTATTAGCATCGCCAGAGCCGTTAACACGCCAAAATAGATTGTGGGAATGAAGTTTGAAAATACCAGGATTGAGAATCCTATAATAATAGTTATTGCAGTATAAAAAACTGCCTTACCAATATTTGCATGGCAGTAATGCATGGTTGAAATATAATCCTTATTGTTTCGTGGGAATTCTTCACGAAATCTATAAATGTAATGAATGCTGTTATCAACTGCGATTCCTATGGTAATAGCCGCAATCGTAATAGTCATCATATCTAGAGGGATATTTAACAAACCCATTAATCCAAGGATAACGGCAGCAGCAAGTATGTTTGGAATAATTCCAATAACTGCCAGTGAAAATGATCGGAATAATACGCACAACATCAGCGCTATTCCTCCCATGACTACACCTAGCGTCATAATCTGTG
>JBNMOP010000165.1:0-4964 GCA_051275005.1 Gammaproteobacteria bacterium
AATGTTGAGTAAATAATTAAAAAATATTTTTAGATGTAATGAGTATTCAATAATAAAAATGATCAGTTTATACATATTCTATTTCTTTGCAGCGATCCTGGTTCTTGCCTCCTCTATGGTAATAACGGTTCGTAACCCGGTGCACGCAGCTTTGTTTCTGGTGCTGGCATTTTTCTCCAGTGCTGCAATCTGGTTGATACTTGAAGCAGAATTTCTTGCCATTGTTCTAATTCTGGTTTACGTAGGTGCAGTAATGGTATTGTTTTTATTTGTCGTAATGATGTTGGACATTAATCTTACCCCTCTAAGAGAAGGGTTTGCCAGATTTCTCCCTGTCGGGATCATCATTGCATTGTTGATGGTTGTCTCCATGGGCCTGGTTTTAAAAAATGGGTATTTTGATGCGGTACATCTTGATGTAATCAATCGGCCTGTGCCTGAATCAAGCAATACTTTGGAGCTCGGTAAGGTGCTGTTTACGGAGTTTATTTATCCATTTGAAATTGCTGGAGCAATTTTACTCGTTGCTATTGTCGCAGCGATTAGTCTGACATTACGGAAAGGCAGATCTAAAAAGACACAGAACCCGGATGACCAGGTAAGAGTAAAGCGCGAAGACAGGTTGCGTATTGTGAAAATGAAAACGGAGAAAAAGGATGGATAATTTCCTCGTTACTCGTTCCTCGTTACTCATAAGCACAGATAAACTCATCATTATATCGAGCAACGAGCGATGAGTAACAAGATTAGGTTTTTCCAATGATTACATTGAGCCAGGTATTAATACTAGCCGCCATACTGTTCTGTATCAGTGTGGCTGGTATTTTTATTAACAGGAAAAATGTCATTATTCTGCTTATGTGTATTGAGCTGATGTTGTTATCAGTCAATATGAATTTTATTGCATTTTCACATTTTCTACATGATATCAATGGTCAAATATTTGTGTTTTTTATTCTAACTGTCGCAGCCGCCGAATCAGCAATCGGTCTGGCTATACTTGTGGTGTTGTTTAGAAATAGACATACCATTAACGTTGAAGATCTCAATTCTTTGAAGGGATAACAGAGAAATGATGACTGACATGAAATCCATATATCTAACTATTGTTCTTGCGCCATTATTTGGCTCAATCATTGCGGGGTTGTTTGGAAAAGTAATTGGCCGTAGTGGGGCACATTGGGTGACAATTATTGGTGTAGGCATTTCCAGCTTATTATCCCTTTATGTCTATAAGTATATTATGTTTGACGGAGGAGATGTCTTTAATGCAACCATATATACATGGCTATCGACCGGGGGATTAAATTTTGAAATAGGTTTTATGGTTGATCAGCTAACAGTCACAATGATGGTGGTTGTTACATTTGTTTCATGGATGATACATATTTATACCATCGGTTATATGCATGATGATCCGGGCTATCAACGCTTTTTCAGTTATATATCTTTATTTACATTTGCCATGCTTATGCTGGTCATGTCCAACAATTTTCTACAATTATTTTTTGGTTGGGAAGCCGTTGGACTGGTTTCTTACCTGCTTATTGGATTCTGGTTCAAGCGTGAAACGGCCATATTCGCGAATATGAAGGCATTCCTGGTGAACCGAGTGGGTGATTTTGGATTTCTTCTGGGTATTGCCGCAGTATTGATGACGTTTAATACCCTGGATTATAACGAGGTATTTGCTCAAGCACCGATGTTTGCTGATGCGACTATACGTATTTATTCTGATGCTGACTGGTCCGTCATGACTGTCATCTGTGTTTGCCTATTTATCGGTGCGATGGGTAAATCAGCTCAGGTACCATTTCACGTGTGGTTGCCAGATTCTATGGAAGGCCCTACACCAATCTCAGCGTTGATACATGCTGCAACTATGGTGACAGCAGGTATCTTTATGGTTGCCAGAATGTCACCTTTGTTTGAATTGTCGGAAACGGCATTGACCTTTGTTCTGGTTATTGGGTCCATTACTGCTTTCTTCATGGGATTATTGGGACTTGTACAAAATGACATCAAACGGGTGGTTGCCTACTCCACTTTGTCACAGTTGGGATATATGACCGTAGCTCTCGGTGTATCAGCTTACTCAGCAGCAATTTTTCATCTTGTTACCCATGCATTCTTCAAGGCTTTACTGTTTCTAGCTGCGGGTTCGGTAATAATCGCCATGCATCATGAACAGGATATGAGAAAGATGGGAGGGCTTTATCGATATATGCCTATAACATGGATCACGTCAATGGTAGGTTCACTGGCGCTTATAGGGTTTCCTGGTACCGCTGGTTTTTATTCCAAAGATGCAATTATTGAAGCGGTGCATCATTCTACTTTGCCTTTTGCAGAGTATGCTTATTTTGCAGTACTGTCTGGTGTGTTCATTACTGCATTATATTCCTTCAGATTATTTTTCCTGGTGTTTCATGGTAAAGAAAGAATGGACAAACACACATGGGATCATCTAAAAGAATCTCCCGCAGTAGTGACAGTACCATTATCTGTGTTGGCGATTCCGTCATTAGTAATTGGGGCATTTCTCATCAGCCATATGTTATTTGGTGGTTACTTTGCTGATGCAATATATGTTTTACCTGCACACGATGTATTAGCAACTATCGGTGAAGACTATCATGGCGTATGGGCATTCACTATGCATGCATTCCAGGCAGCTCCGGTATATCTGGCATTATCCGGTGTACTGGTGGCATGGTTGTTATATATAAAATATCCACATGTACCTGCTTTGATCTCTAAAAAGTTCAACTGGATCTATCAGGTGCTTATCAATAAATACTGGTTTGATGATTTTAATCAGAGAGTGTTTGCCGGTGGAGCAAGAAAAATTGGTAGTCTACTATGGCAGATTGGTGATGAGAAAATTATCGATGGTGTACTGGTAAATGGCACATCACATGCAGTAAGTTGGTTTTCGGGAAAGATTCGTATGATGCAAACGGGTCATCTTTATGATTACGCATTTACAATGATTATTGGTTTGCTATTACTGCTCGCAGTCTTTGTGCACCATATATTGAATTAATCTGAGACTGATATGGACTTAAATCTTCCTTTTTTGAGCTTGTTGATCTGGACCCCGATACTCGGTGGGATATGGGTATTATTTGTGGGGGATCGCCAGGAAGAAACTGTAAAATATTTTACACTTGGTGTTTCTGTTCTGGTTTTTGTTCTATCCCTATTTGCGTATAGAGAGTTCGATATCACAACCTCCCAATTGCAATTTGTAGAATTCAGGGAATGGATATCTGTATTTAACATAAATTATCATCTGGGAATTGATGGTATCGCACTCCCATTAATTCTACTGACAACATTTACCAGTGTGCTGGTTATATTGTCAGCGTGGGAAGTCATAGAGACACGTATTTCTCAGTTCATGGCGGCATTTCTTATGCTCGAAGGAATGATGATAGGTGTATTTTCTTCGGCTGATGCCATGTTGTTTTATTTCTTCTGGGAAGCAATGTTGATACCAATGTTTCTAATTATTGGTGTCTGGGGTGGACCACGTAGAGTCTATGCCACAATCAAATTTTTTCTGTATACCTTCCTTGGTTCGGTTTTTATGTTGGTGGCGTTGTTATATCTATATTCCAAGGCAGGTAGTTTTAATATTCAGGATTTGCAAAATCTGGCACTTCCTCTGGAGGCACAAAAACTTATATTTATTGCATTCTTTTTGGCCTTTGCCGTAAAAATACCAATGTGGCCAGTACATACCTGGTTGCCCGATGCCCATGTCGAGGCTCCTACTGCTGGCTCAGTAATACTTGCTGCAATCATGTTAAAAATGGGAGGTTATGGATTTATTCGATTCAGCTTACCTATTACTCCGGATGCAAGTATGGCGCTAGATGGTTTTATGATAACCCTGTCATTGATTGCAATTGTATATATTGGATTTGTAGCGTTGGTTCAGTCCGATATGAAAAAACTGATAGCATATTCGTCCATCTCACATATGGGTTTTGTTACGCTGGGATTCTTTGTTGGCTTTTCCATATTTGCAAAATCTGAAACTAGCAGTGGGGCAATCATGGCATTGGAAGGGAGTATGATGCAGATGATCTCCCATGGATTTATTTCAAGTGCTCTATTTTTATGCGTTGGTGTACTTTATGACCGTGTTCATAGTAGAGAAATTAGTTCATACGGTGGTGTAGCCAACACTATGCCTGTATTTGCAGCTTTTATGATGCTTTTCTCTATGGCAAATGCAGGCCTACCAGGGACTTCCGGGTTTGTTGGCGAATTTCTTGTAATATTAGGTAGTTACCAATCCAGTTTCTGGATAGCTTTTCTTGCCGCAATAACATTAATCCTTGGCGCTGCGTATACGTTATGGATGTACAAACGTGTCATTTTTGGTGAGATAGCAAATGATAATGTTGCAGAATTAAAAGATATTAATTCAAGGGAGACGTTTATCCTGGCTGTACTTGCAATTACCGTCTTGTTGTTTGGAATCTGGCCTGCACCGGTATTTGATATTATGCACCCATCAATCGAAAATTTATTTGAACATATAATTCAGTCCAAGGTAGGTTAATCGTAACTATGATGTCAGATATAACATTGTTAATCCCCGAATTGGTATTACTGGTATTGGCCAGTGTTGCCCTGGTGGTCGATGCCTACTCAGAGTCACCTGATAAAGTCACGACTTACCGTTTTGTCCAGTTGTCATTATTGATAGTAATCACCTTAATTCTGGTTTTTATACCTGATTCTACCGGCTACGCATTTCATAATCATTTTATAAGCGACCCAATGAGTATGATATTAAAAGCTGTGATTGTAATCGTGACCATGGTCGTTTTCTTTTATTCATTTGAATACTTCAAGGAACACGAAACCGTAAAAGGTGAATATTTTGTCCTGGGATTATTTGCCGTACTAGGCATGATGATTATGTCCTCTGCTGCAAGTATGCTGAG
>JBNMOP010000166.1:0-4799 GCA_051275005.1 Gammaproteobacteria bacterium
CTTAACTTTATTAATATGTTGCTGATGCAACGCTTCAATAGACTTAACGTCCAAATATCGCTATAACCTACTTCCAAACAGAGGGATACTTTCTTGCCATATTCTATCATTTCTTCCTAAGGTATTATTCCACTCAGTAATAGTTTCAGATGCTTCATTACCAGGTTTGCCATCGGCCAATCCATTTATAAGGTCCAGGTATAATGATAGAATTTTTGTTCTATCATATTCCGCAATGATTTTTTCTCTTGCTGCTACCCCCAACTTTTTGGCATATTCCCTATCGTCCAGCAATTTGATTACACTATCTGCAAGTTCTTTGGGTTTATGAAAATCGAACATCAAACAGTTTTTTTCATTTTCCGCTATTTCCCTGATTGGCTGGGTGTTTGAACAAACAATCGGACAACCGACAGACATTGCCTCAAGGAATGACCATGATAAGACATAAGGATAGCTAAGATAAATATGAGCAGAAGATGCCTGGAGAATTCTTATGTAGTTATTATGATTTAAATATCCCAGCCAATGCGTTCTATTACTATCTAATTGAGAATTTTTTACTAATTGCTGCATACTATTTTGATTTTTTGTTCCATTTTTTGAATAACCTACACCAAAATCACCAACAATGAGCACATGGGCATTTGGTCTATTTTTTTGTATTAATTCAATGCCTTTTATAAAGCTGGGAAATCCTCTATAGACATCAAAAAATCTTTCAACATGTGTAATAATTTCGTCCTTTTTTGGGTAAAGCTTTACGCCGGAAGGTAACATTAAAAAAGGAAATTCATCTGGTCTGCAGGCCTTGGTATCAATCCCTTCATGCAATACACTAATTTTGTTATGCATCTCTTTTGGATGAACACTTCGTTGCCAATAGGTGGGGGAAATACACCAATCCGCATTAAAAAAGTTTAAAGCATGTATCGCATTCAATGTTGAGCTACTGGCAATATCGTATGGAGAAATCCTGGATCTTGGCGAAAAATCCAGGTCGGTACCAGCAGGCTGGGAGTAAAATTCCATATAGTTAAGTAATGGCGTATCAGGGAATACCGATTTAAGGTAAAACCCATCGCCCCAACCAGAATGCGCTACCATTACATCCGGGATGAATCCGTTCTTTTTTAATTTCATGCACTCCTCTGCTGCAGCCACGGCCCGATGACTGCCTTCTACGAATCCCTTGGTAAAAGGCGTCCCCTTTCCATTCGGATATTTTCCTTCCATAAATCCATACACCTTCACTCCTTTCACTTTCACGTCCAGATTTAATCTACTGAGGATAATAACTTCATTGGCCGTATCCTCAGCCAGCTTTTCTGCGATAAACTGAAACTGGGAAGGTTGGTTTGGATGGACGAATAATACTTTCATGATAATATTTTTAGCTATCGCAGAGTTGAATTTAGTGACCCGTGAATATTTAAGATATGATCTTATGATATTAAGGAATCTTGAACATTTTTTTTACATAATCACTGGGCTTGTCCTTAAGACCTATTGCACGAATTTCCAGATCTCCAATAAATATATATACATTTGAAAATCCGTATTGAATTAAAATCCTCCGTAAAGATTTTGGTGTAAAACCCGTCTTATGAGCGTAATAGTCATTCCCGCTATTCGCAATTTCAACTCCATATCCATATATTACGTCTCTTGCTGTGATAGGCCCTGCCGGTGATTGATACAGGAAATCATCAATATCTATATTTTCATTAATCAGACGTTTCATCAGGGAATCAAGATCGGGAACACGAATATCTACAAAGCCCCCATCAACCAGCAAATGACTAAACCCTGTTAATACCTTTGGAACATCATGCCTGTAATAATGTTCCAGATTATGAGAACAATACACCGCATCGTATTCTTTTTCATGTAATGTCTGTAACTGCCTTGCATCGCAAATAATATCTGGTTGTCCTTTTGGATCGATATCCAGCAAAATATGTTCCCACCCTGTGTACTGAACTGGCAGTGCAATATGTTTATTATTCCCGCCTACATTTAAAATTTTTTTCAAAAAATTCCTCAGAATCAGGTTTTAATTTATACAAATTTTTTTAAATATTTGCTACACACTCTAATATTAAATTTGTAGTAATGGTAATAAAATTAATTTTACCTACAATTTTTTTTGTCAATATTAGATATGGCGAACTCGAATGGACCTCGGTGCCCTCGTGGGTATTGACTGGCGATATGACCCAGGCCAATTTTTTGACCGCTTTTCGGTCTAACATACTCCTTGTCGTTCGGTGTTAAACCAAATACCAAGTTGTGGAACACCAACCATCTGATTCGTACTCAACTAAAATTTTCTTTGTGCCAGAAATCGACATTTATAATTGAGTATAGAGAATAGATTTCTAATCCAAGGTTACCGGTTTTAGACTTCTCTGGCGTGTCATATTTGTCCGGTTATAAATTTAGTCATACTATATTAGAATATTACCTGTTAAGTGTCGATGTATAGATCTAATAGTTATTTGTGATTTGAGTGACCTCTTTTTTTGGCACTAAAAATAATAAACTGACACAATTCCTAATCATAGGCCTAAAACATGAGCCCCTAAGCGCCTTGCCAGCGCAACGACTGTTAATGATGGGTTCGCCGCGCCTGTTGTCGGGAAAGTCCCGCTGCTGGCCACATAGAGATTCTTAGTTCCAAATACCTTGAGGTTTTTATCGACCACCCCATGATTATCATCTTCCGCCATGCGTACCGTGCCGTATAAATGGTGAGAGCCCTGTCTGCGATTAAGTATTTTTATCTCCGCAATTTTATCGGATATCTCAAGCAGATTTAATAACAATTTTTCCGCAGTCTGCACCGTATCCGTATTAGTCTTAAGAGAGTCATACCAAAACTTTGGCAACGCATCGCCAAACTCATCTTTTTGTATATCATCCAGTAGCAATCGATTTTTTTCGTTTGGTAACTGTTCGAATATGGTTTCGATATTCAACACATCGCTTGCCCGTGGGTTGGTGCGCCAAAGGCTTAGTGTTTCACCCAAGCCATGTGCAAGTAACTGCTTATTAAGACTCCAGTCCTGCACCTGACCAAAACTCATAGCATTCCCTTGAGGTTCACTTTGCTTCTTCAGTTTAATGCCAATGATTGTTGATGGGTGTTCCATAAAGTGTGCCCCTAGATGTCCATTACTATTGCCGATGCCGTTGGCCATATGTGTACTACCGTATAACATAAGAAGACGTGCAGACTGAATAGCACCACCGCACACAATGCCACCCCGGCAGGGGATTTCGATTTCTCGATTGTCATCATAAGAGCAGAACACCGAGCGTAAGGTGCCGCCTGCATCAATATTTAAACGTCTGGCGGTGATGCCGGAGATAATAGTCAGGTTTGCACTGCGTCTGAATATCGGAAATTTACTGTTTTGCAATCGGTTGGGGGAATATTGGCCATTAGGATTTACACAAACATGCGCAGGGTGAATGTCCTTAAAACCCAACTCTTGAATAATCTCCGTTAGCTTCATACTGCCATCGTTTAAACTTCGATTGCGATTGCAAGATTGCGCTGAGTTAAATACACCAAGCCATGTCTCTGCCGCACAATAATACGGTGCAAGCTCCTGGTAATTGATGGGCCAGTCCAGGCCATAACCGAATTACGTGTAGCTGTTAAAGGTATCTTGCTGAATGCGAGGGCAATGGCCACCCCACACAGAACTTGTGCCACCGAGCATACGTTTGGTGGCAAAGCCGAGATTGTAAGGTAGCGCCAAGGTAGTGCAGGAGTTGTCTTCTTGATGGCATCGGGCTATAGGTACCTTGTTAAGATATCAGCTTAATACACAGTAACGCAGTATATAAGTACAAAGTCCCATGTCCTCAATTGTATCAAAGATCCACTTATAGAAACTATAGAAGTTTATGCTTGCAACTCAACATCCACTTGCGAGCCATAATTATCTAATAAGATACGTTAGTAATGACACTATATATTATTATATCTATCCCCCAATACGTTGCTAGAGGTAATATGAGTAAAGTCTAGAATTGCTAACTACACAATATATAAAGCGCACTCGGAAGGAACCTGGTATACCTTGAGGTTATTCGACATTTTTGTTTAGAACAAAATTGGACGGGCTTTTGACCGCATAAAATGCGAAAATCAGGGATGGATTTCGTCAGCCTCCGACCTCCTGGTTTGTTGACTGATACCTAAATTCGCAAATGCTTAGATTAATTCTAAATACATACATGTAATGTGTCGAAAACTTCTAAAAACTAAATTTGGTTCAGCATTTATTACTCGGAATTAGTTATAATTTTATTGGCCACAGTTAATGTTTGCTATGTGCTAAAACCGATATTTTTATATTTAAACAAACATCACCAAAATAAATGTACTTATAAACATTCTGCATTACTATACCTAGACAGTGGTGTCTATTTTTAGCATTATTAGAGTCATGCTCACAAGTATCACATAATGGAGAAAAATTAAGTTTTGGGTCACTCTTCTTTTTATAATAAATTCAAGCAACAAGTCTCATTGCATGGCGGTTTTCATAACTCTCACCTACACCTGGATCGAGCATATACCTTAGACGATGGTTATGTAGATCATGGTAAGATTGATGTTCTGAATAGTTCACATATCTCGCTGCAAAAAAAACATGCATTAATCGCCTCGGTACATGCAGGTCCGGCATATGACGAGGATAATTTACGCACTCGTATACAGGATGTTACAGAAGACTTGATAAAGGTTGGCACACGCATTGCTGACACTATGGTTGATGTTT
>JBNMOP010000167.1:0-4688 GCA_051275005.1 Gammaproteobacteria bacterium
CGATGTACGGGAATATGTGGCGGTGTACTATAATTCAAAGCGATTGCATTCAACGCTGGATTACATGACACCGATGGATTATGAAAAAACACTTAACAAAGTGTCCGGAAAAAGTTGACCACTACATAGAGACCTGGCTAGAGGATTTGGTTTGGTCGTATTGCCTAGTGCACTTGCCCGAAAATACCCCAACGCTGCAAAATCATTTGGCTGGCAATACGCATTTCCAGCATCAAAGAACTGTAAAGACCCACGATCTGAAAACATAGTGAGGCATCATTTGCATGAAACTGTACTTAGATAGAGCCTGAATATTGCAATTAAAAAAACTGGAATTACCAAGCATGTTTCATCCCATGTATTCAGGCATTCTTTTGCGACACATCTATTAGAAGATGGTGTCAACATCAGAACTGTCCAAACTTTACTGGGGCATAAAGATGTTAGAACAACAGAGATCTATACTCATGTTATGGATAAAACATTTTCAGGATTAAAAAGCTCGTTGGAAACCTTAATTACCCCAAAGGAAAAATAACTAAGGCATAGATGGAATAACCGCAATGCGTTGACAGTTAAACCATCACCCCTGCCCCGGGTCCTAATGGCCAACCCAGGAAGATCCAGATCATCAATAATATCGACCATGAAAACAGAAAGGCGATGGAGAACGGTAGCATCATCGCAATGATGGTGCCTATGCCAATGTTCTTGTCGTATTTTTGTGCAAAGGCAACTACTACGCCAAAGTATGGCATCAACGGAGTGATAATATTGGTTGAACTGTCCCCAATTCGATAGGCGATCTGGGTGGCTTCGGGGGTAATGCCTGATAGCAACAACATGGGTACGAACACCGGTGCGATGAGTGCCCATTTTGCCGAGGCACTGCCGATGAAGAGATTGATTAATGCGGCCATGATTATGAACGCCATCAATAAGAAGGATGAGTTCATTTGCAAGGCCTGTAACATTGCCGCGCCGTTAATGGCGATGATACTGCCCAGATTACTCCATGAAAAATAACTGACAAACTGCGCAGCAAAAAACATCAACACCAAATACCCTGCCATGGTGGCCATGTGTTGTTCCATGCCCTCTACGAATTCACTGGTGCGTTTATAACGTCCACTGACGCGTCCAAAAATAATCCCGGCTATTGCGGCGTAAAAGGCAATGATAGTTACGATCCCGGAGATAAAGGGTGATCTGAGTATGCCCTGGGTATCTTGATCGCGCAAAATGCCAGATTCAGGCACTAACCCCACCAGCAATAAACACACAAATAATAATGAAAAATAGCCAATCGCTTTAAGACCAAGAAGATCTGATTCAGAAATGGGTTCCAATTTTGATTTGCTGACATCTCCATCGGATAAACGTACACAGATGATCTTTTCTGTGACCCAGGTACCTATTAATGCCACGAGTAAGGTGGAGACAAGCATAAAATAATAGTTTCCCGCGGCACTGACCATATAGTCATCTTGTATCAATGTCGCCGCCTCGGTGGAAATACCGGCGAGAATGGCATCCAGGGGACCGATTAATAGATTGGCGCTGTAACCACCAGATACGCCAGCAAAGGCCGCGGCGATACCCGCTATGGGGTTTCTCCCCACACTGGCAAAGATCAATCCGGCCAGGGGGATTAAGACAACATAACCTGTGTCCGCTGCCAGGCTAGACAAGATGCCAGCAAGTACGACGGTGAACGTTAATAATTGTTTGGGTGTTTTTAAGACTGTTGCCCGTAGCAAGGTCCCTAACAGGCCGGAGTGTTCGGCAACACCGATACCCATAATGGCCACCAGCACGGTCCCCACCGGGGCAAACGAGGTAAAGTTTTTCACCGACTCGGTTAAGATCCGGTGTAAACCATCGACACTTATGAGGTTGATAGCAAGAATACTGTTACCGTTGATTGGGTGTATCGCTTGCAAAGAAAACAGTGCTGCAATCGCGGAGATGATAAGTATAGCCAGACACAATACGATAAATAAAATAGTTGGATTGGGTAGTTTGTTACCGGCTTTTTCAACCCCATCAAGTATTCTTTGCAATTTCATCTAGTTTACCCACAGCAATGATTGTCCAATCATGTTATATCATTCATTGACAGTCGTCTCCATGACTCAAGACTACAGACATACATGGAAAATAAAGAAATCATGCATCACAGGTTGCCATTCGCCCATGGTTATGCAAAAACGGGGCAAGACCAGAGTGATTTAAATTAAGTTACTCCACCCCCTTTTCTCATTCCTTAGTGCTTTTCATTCCAAGATATATTTACTTTTCGGTGTTGTGACATGCAGTCTCGAAGATACAGATTAATTAAGCTTTGATAAGGCACACCTGTATCCTCAGCCATTCCCTTAAAATAATTAACGACATCCTCACCAAGCCTCATTGTCACCGGTTTCTTTAGCTTTGATGCATAGGGATTCGGACGAGATTTCATTTTGGACAGATCGTATTCTTTTTTCATGATGTTTTACCTTTATAAAGTCTTCGCTCTTTTGATGTTGCTTTTCGCGCAGATATAATTCGAATGAGGTTGCCTGATGCTAATTCGCAATGGCAAACAAGAAGTATTCTTGACTGGTTACTGTGTCCTAATATAAGAAATCTATCTTCATGTTCTGAATTTTCATCGTCATAGAATTGAATTGCAAAATCATCAAAAAATACTGATTTGGCTTCTTCAAAAGTAACGCCATGTTTCTTCTTGTTTAAAGCTACTTTGGATGCAGCCCATTCAAATTTAATCATAAATACATTGTATTTACGTCAATGAGAATGTCAAGTGTGTGTCCCTAACGCTATGTTCATCTTCGTTTGACGGTGACTGACTGGAGCAACAGCGCAAGGATAAAGCGGTCAAACGTCAGCTACTACATAAATTTTTAGGTGTATTCACAGCAATTGTCGTTTCTCTCTTAAGGTTAGCCCTAGCACATCTTTGGTCTACCTCATTATAGAATCATAGTTTTCCATGAGCATGAAGGAAGAGATAAAGATTTGACCAGAAAAACTAAAAGAAAATCGGTAAGCCATGAATCCTGTTCTATACGCCTAATATTCTCAGGCACGAACTCGCATTTTCGCTCGATGGTATGAAAAAACTCAGCAAGGCCTACGATCTCAGATTTCGGTAATCTTAGATTAAGTACTGTAATTGTTTAAGCATTCGATAAAAGCCGTAGCAGCATTACTTAATGTATGTTCCTGATGAAAGATATAGCCTAGTTGTCTTTTGAGCATGAAGTTTTTAATTGGCAATACTCTTACCGAGTTATCATGCATGGTTAATGGCAATACACTCCAGGCCATGCCCACAGACACCATCATTTTAATGGTCTCCAGATAATTGGTTGACATCTCAACTTCTAATTTAAGTTTTTCATCCTGAAAAATTTCTTCAATCAGTTGGCGGGTAAAGGTATTGCCTCCAGGTAATATGGCGGGAAAATCCAAAAGGTCATTGAGTGTGACGAGTTTATATTTAGTAAGCGGATGGTTTTGCGAGGTCATGATGCACAATTCATCTTCCCATAAAACATGACTGACTATCTTTTCTTTTTGCCTATTTGCAAGGGTAACCACTGCCAGTTCAATTTCACCATGGGAGATTTGATCATAGGCCTTTTCTGAATCCTGAAATGAAATATCAATGGAAACCTCTTTATACGCTTCAGAATATTGCTTTAGCACGGGTGGTAGACGATGCAGTCCAATATGGTGACTTGAAGCCAGAGTCAAACGTCCTGACACAGATTGCGACAGGTTTTGCACAGCATTTCGCGTATCTTCAATTTCACGCAATATTTTTTTGGCGTGAGGCATTAAAACCTGACCGGCCTCGGTGAGTTTAATTTGCTTACCTATCCGATCGAATAACCGATTCCCCAAAAATTGTTCTAGTAGATTAATCCGTTTACTAATGGCAGGTTGTGTAAGGTAGAGGCGTTCTGCCGCCAGGGTAAATGAGCTTTCCTCAGCCACAGCAATAAATGCGGTTATCTGTTGCGTATCCATGGCAGATAACTTAGTTCATTCCTAAAAGTTATGCAATATATGAAATATATAAATTTGTGTTATTTAAAAATATGCCTAAACTATCACCCATAGCAAAAGCTGCTGTAGGGGATATTGTGATAAATCGCCTCAATTACCTGATAATGACCATATATTTGTGAGGGTTACAAAAATGAAGAAGACCATGCTAGAAAAAATCTGGGACGCACATTTGGTGCATGAAGAGCCCGGTCAGGCACCGATACTCTATATAGACCGGCATCTTGTCCATGAAGTCACCAGTCCTCAGGCATTCGAAGGTCTTAGATTAGCAGAGCGAAAGGTTAGACGGACAGAATCGGTGCTCGCAACATTGGATCACTGTGTGCCCACCAAAGATCGAGACTTACCTATTAAAGACCCCATAGCAAGAAAACAGGTCGAGGTAATGATCGAAAATTGTCGAGTGAATGAACTTACTTTATACGATATGGAGAGTCCTAATAATGGCATTATCCATATCGTCGTACCCGAACATGGATTTGTCCATCCTGGCATGACCGTGGTTTGTGGTGACAGCCATACCGCCACCCACGGTGCATTTGGCGCTCTGGCATTTGGTATCGGTACCTCTGAAGTTGAGCATGTATTGGCAACTCAGACCCTAC
>JBNMOP010000168.1:0-4609 GCA_051275005.1 Gammaproteobacteria bacterium
ACTATCCGTTTGTATTGTCGAGTGCGTCGTCTATCTTATCGGCCCCTGAAAAGAACGTGTGGGTACACATCACGGTGGGTCCGAATGGTGAAGAGATATATGACAACGTAGTGGAACTGGAATAAGGAACGTGAAGACGATGAAGAATATTGAGACAAATAAAGGATTAGTACTGATTGCGTTATTGATATTAAGCATGTCTGCCCAGGCCAGTCACAGAGTATTGATGTTTAATGATATGGCGACGGAAAAAATTGTGGAAATGTGGCCGGACTTTGTTGAATCAGTGGATTCCCAGGCGCGTGGTATGGAAAGCCCTGGTGATCGGTCAATTATTATTCAGGCTGCATTGAGTTCTCATATTAATAACCTCTTGCGGGAACAACCTTCTCCACCACAGTTTGCTGTAGGTTTTAGAATGTTGGCAGATGAGTATTACTCAACTGGCGGGATGACCACCTTTGGTTCACGACTAGAGACCTCTGAACAGGTAACCGGATTTCAGCATATCCTGCGTGAACAAAAACGCTTGCCAGTGCGCTTTGCCTGGAGTGCGGAGACTGCCACACAACCATTAGGTGCCGCGGCTGCCGCAGGACTCTATGCCACCATTGGTGTGCAGTGGCAGAGTATTGATGCCAATCCATGGCTGTGGTTACGAGGTATTAGTAGTGAAGGCGAATGGGATGCACCAAATCGTGCCTGTTTAGGAGATGATTTGCCGGCCAAGCCCGGAATTGACCCCAAAGAAGTCAAACAAGTAATAGAAATCTGTCCTGATTTTGATTCACCAGTGGTACAAAGTCTGGTAAGGGGCTTGACCGCTGGCTGGCGTTTTGTAGGTGTGCATGGTGTCGGTAGTCATGCCTTTAGGATCTTTATTAGAGAGCTTGAGGGTGCAATGAAAAAAAATCCCGGTGTGTTGACCCTGGATTATGTCAGAAAATCCCGTCATGGCTTTGCCCATGGGACTATGACCGGGGCTGTCCCGGATGTGGTTGCAGGCTGGAAAAAATATAATATTTATGTACCTATAAACTTGCGCCGGGCACTGGCCATTGAACCCGACAATATTCGTCAGAATTATGGTGAACCAGGTTGGAAGTTCTTGGGTCCAATCAAGACATTGTTGGATGCAGGTGTAAATGTCGTAGGTGAGGGCGAGATTGGCCATCCCACCCCCGAAACGTATTTAGACTTAATGGATGTATACGTTAATCGTGAAATGGAAATAGGGCTGGAGACGGAACGCACCGCACCGGCAAAATTTGGAGATGGTGAAATATTTAATCCGGAAGAGGGCGTTGACCGTGTCGTGGCGATGAAGTTGTTTACGATACGATCTGCAGAATTCCATTATGCAGAGGACAAGATTGGTAGTCTTGAAATCGGCAAGTATGCAGACTTTGCTGTTTTAGATAAGGATTACCTGTCGGGGCCAGATACTGAAGTAAGAGACAATAAGGTATTGATGACGGTCCTCGGTGGTGAAACCAGATATAAGGATCCAAATTATAAACCTGTTGAAAAATAACGTTTGGTAATAGTGGTTACCCTTGTAATTTTTAATAAACTATTAATATCGTAAAGGATATCTGATGAAAAGAGTCGTTATTAAAATACTTTTGCCTGGTATGATTTTACTCGGCTGCATACTAAACGTCGGCATTGCCTCGGCTCAGCAAACTCAAGATCCAGTCGTAATAGAAATTGGTGAGCAAAAGGTTACGTTAAGTGAATTTAATGCTTCGTTCAAAATTGCATTACGTATGCTTGCTGCGCGACAGGGGATAGCCCTGGGTAATCAGGATCAATCCACTATAGACAAGTTGCGTACACAATATCTTGGTCAACGCGCAGGCGAACTTTCGTTAATTCAAGAGGCAAAGAGACGTAGTATAAGTGCTAATGATCAGGATGTGCTGGTACAAGCAGCAGAAGTGAGAGAAAAAATAACAGCAGATACAAGCACAGATGAACCACTGGATAATGCTCGATTACTGGAGGTGGTTAGAGAAAAACAAATTGTTGCCCTTTTGTCTGAACAATTACTGGATGAAATTGTTGTTCGACCAGGTGATGTAATAGTGTTGCATCATGATCTTGCTGAAGATATACAGCGCCCAGAGCAGATTTGTTTACGCCATATCGTAGTGGATGATGAGGCAAAGGCAACGGATTTGATGGGGCAATTAGACAACGGAGCGGAATTCGAATCATTGGCAAAAGCTAACAGTACGGATACCAAATCAGCAGAAAACGGTGGCGATATGGGTTGTTTTGCCAAGGAAGGACTGATTGCTAGAACAGATTTTGAAAGGGCCTCATTCAAGGCAGGGTTAAACGATTTAACCGGTCCTGTGAAAACAGAGTTTGGCTATCATTTATTAATCGTTTACAAACGTATTCCCGCGCATACACCAACCCTTAACGAAATGTATGACGAGTTAGAATCGGAAATACGTCATGAAAAACTCCCTGTAAAATTAATGGAGATCCGTGATGCCAGTGGTGAAAAAACCTATCCAGAGAGGTTAGGTACTGGTTGATGTCTGCTAGTAATCGATAAAAATTTTGAAGTAAATTTATCTATCTTGATTGGTCTGGTTAGATCCCGTAGCCAGCCCAGATACGAAAAATCAAGCCACGATACAGTTCAATATTAAATAAATGCTCAAACAGCATATAGATTATTGCTGAAATTACGATGGATACTATTATTGCTAATGATAATTTTTCCTCGGAGACTAAATAAATCAAAAAAAACATAAATACCGCAATGCCAACGTAGTGTCCGGTAATAAATATTAATCCTAACAAAAATACCATCCATCCGAAAAATCCTGCTACTCCATTAAACTCCTTGTTTTTAAATTGAAATACATTTGCCATGTCTGCCTTTATATCAATTTCACCTGACGCCTTGCTCCATGCACGCTTAATATTTAGAGCGGAGAGTAATAATAATGGTATCAGTATAACTATAGGCGTCCTGGCAGATACGAAGTCATATGTCAGGGAGGAAATTAATGCGGAGATTACCACTAGCCCTATAAACAGACTAAAAATTAGCTCTAGCGTTTTTTTATTTCCAGACATAATCATCCTCTGATAAGTTATTAAATCTAATCACTATAGTAGATATTATTTACGTATTTTTTTCTAGATATATATCTTGTGCTTTTAGGAAAATTCTACAATTGTCCATTAATTGCCTTGATAAACAATTCCTCAATGTCAGGCGGCATCTGTGTAGCAGATGTGGTTAACTGTGACATTTCTTCACCCGTAGCATAGTCAAACAGTCTTCCTGTCTCTTCAGACTTAGCAAGCAATCTTGGATCATGTAATGCCTTGTAAAATACATCGCGGAGAAATTTGACCTTGTCAGCTGGTGTTCCTGGGGGCGCAGCGATTGAACGTCCAACCGCAATCAATGCATCCCAGGCTGTTAAGATGGCGCGTGTGCGCACAGGGTCGGCGGTATGATCGGCATACTCGAATACGGTCGGAACATCAGGTAACGCGGGCAAACGTTTCTGGCCGCTTTGTAATAAAACAAATTCTAAACCGGATTTTACACCTTCTTCTGCGCTACCCCAGGATCCCCATGTACCGATGATATTTCCTCTTAGCATTGATTGGCGGATGATAGGGGAACTATCGAAGCCGTGAATTATTTCATAATCCAGGTTAAACGCCTCCTTGGCGATGACTGCATCGACATAGGTGCTGCCACCCAGTCCAGTCGCACCTATTTTAATAGGCGATTCAGGATTAAGAAATTCATCAAAAGTCTTAAAACCACTCTTGTTCGTTAATACCAGTACCCTGGGATCCGCAACGACTCGCCCGAGATATTCAAATTTATCGAGTTCATATTCTGCACCCTTGATGCCGGCCATCTCACTGGTAATCAGGGCACTACCGTTGAGAATTCCTATAATCAGGCCATTATTTGGTGCGCTATAGAGTTCATTGACACCGCGCATACCACCTGCGCCAGGAAGATTCTGGACATCGATACGTGCCCCTGTACTTTCTTCCATGTAAGGTGCCATCATGCGGACATATTCATCATATCCACCACCAGGGGCGTACGGAATTAAAAATTTAATTACCTTGCCATTATAAAATGTCGCTGCTGCATTCGCGTCCACTACTGGGGCTGGACCACCATCAGAACTTACATTTTGTTGGGCAGGCTTATTCACCATCAATCCAGCGACTATCAGCACAACGAGTATCAGTCCAAATACGGATATTGACGTAATAATCTTTTTATTCATTTAAATTACCTTCTCACTCAGTTAGTCAATGTGTATCAATGTTAATAAATTCAATTAAATAGGGGTGAAATAATACACGGAAATCATCAAATCGACTAGAAATTGTCAGTCGCGAATGTCCTGTAAAAACCAGTCTGTGGGGATTTCCTGTCCCAGACCCAGTTCCCTGACTTTTTTGTACACCACCTGGGCCACAGATGAAAATTGCAGCCCTTGATTGCCCACATTTCGATAAAAAGTAATTTGTTCTGGTTTGGTCCTTCCTTCTGCCTTTCCTGATACCAGGGCGGCAAAATCAGGCTTGTCGCTGCCTTTTCCTC
>JBNMOP010000169.1:0-4528 GCA_051275005.1 Gammaproteobacteria bacterium
TGGCCAACGGTGTACCCCTGGCCATTATTAATGACGGCGAACTACAGCATATGCGTGTGGGTGCCGATGGCGGTCTGGGGGTCAAGTATGCATCCCGTAAGGATAGCGAGATAGTGGGCATGTTGGGTTCAGGTGGTATGTCCCGTTCTCACATGGCTGCCTACATGCATGTACGTCCAGGGATAAAAAAACTGCAGGTATATAGTCCCACCCGCGTGAATTGCGAGACCTATGCTGATGAGGTACGAGACAAGTACAAAATAGAAGTGAAGGTGTGTGATAAACCTGAGCAAGTATACGAGGATGCCGATATCGTTGCGGCCCTAACCGATAGTGCAGTCCCGGTGATCGACCCACAGAAAATTAAACCGGGCCATCATGTCATCAATATTGGAGGCGGTGGTTACATTGGCGGCGGTGGTACCCCAGGGAACACACTGCTGGACCGAATCAATCTTTACCTACGCTTTGGTAATGCCACTGCCCCCTGGGGACGACCGGAGTTTGGTGTCTCCGACGAGTTTCTGACCTATGCCGCAGAACCAGCAAACATGCCAAACGCCAAACATAAACATATTGGCAAGCGTGGACACGGTACCTTACCCATAGAAAACATGGTGACGTTTGAGGATATCGTTACTAAAGGTTTAAGCACTGCGCGGACAGACGACACCCAGATATCCTACTCTGAGAGAGGCAGCATCCAGGGACAACAATTCTGGTCTGTAGCGGGCAAGGTTTATGAGAAGGTAAAAGAATTAGGGCTGGGCCAGGAAATTCCGACGGATTGGTTTTTGCAGAATATTAGGAATTAAAAATAGACAGGATTAACAGGATAATAAATAAAATTTTAAAAAAATCTTAAATGCCATTTCGAAATTAAGATTCAATTTTTATAAGCATATTTAATAGACAGGATTTACATGATTTACATGATTTACATGATTTAAAAATATAACAAATAACCATCTTGTAAATCTTGTAAATCCTGTCTATTTTAATTTTTATTTTACCCCTCACTCCTCACCCTAAAACAATCCAGGAATCCAGCGTTTCACCCGACCCATATAATCAAGATAAGCCTCTCCGAAAGTATCGGTCAGGTGTGCCTCATCACCTTTAACGCGACCCTGAAACCAGTAGAAATGAAATAAAAGCAGAAGCACGGCGGGGAGTGAAGTGAATGTAATCGCAAGGCCTGTCATAAATATTAAATGTCCCAGATACATGGGGTTTCGAGTCCATGCATAGATACCACTGTCTACAATATTATCCGGTGGATTATCAAGCCCTGGTCCACCTCCCCCATGCAGGGTGCGGTATTTCCCACAGAGACGATACTGTAGATAGCCCCAGGGAAGCAGGGGTATTCCCCACCAAACAAATACCAGGTCGCCTTTGTGAATTAGCAATTCCACTAAAATAATTAAAACAGGATAGAGTATAAATGTCCGTCTGGACGTACTCTTAAGCCAACGCTTTAGACCGCGACGCTTTGTTTGCTTATCACTCACATTATCCTCTCTGGTAGGGTCACCTGATCTTGTTAAGTACCTGTGGTAGTTTGGCTGGACTGTAACCGTTCAAAACGCTGATTACCGCCGGTGACATCTTTAAACACCAGTGACTTTATCATTACCGGGACGGTGTTAGAGGGCTCTCGCATCCTGCCGAGATCGATATAGTCAAAATTCCACAACGCCACACCATCTATGACCATAATTTCATTTTCTATTCCCAGATCCACGCGCAATATTGTACCCAGGTTCATGGCGATATCTGCATCCAGAATGATAAAGAGTGGCTTGCCTCGTTTAATACGTTCCGCAATTCCGATTGCTATCCCATCGGCCAGTGCACGGACACGATGATAATCAGGATGTCCCTGCCAGTGAAATGCCAGGACAAAGTCAAGATCTGTCCCCACCAAATCAAATGCCTGTACATTCATCTGTATTGCCTGAGCAAGTTTTTGGGCATCAATCTGTTCGTCAAACTCAAATGCTGTCTGTACAACCTGTAGATTTCGACGGGGCAATAGCGCCTCTGGATTGCTAATATAGCCTGTGTTTCCACTAAGCTGGGTTGAATACTCCGACGCCCCCAAGACTGTGGCACGGATACCCTGGCTGTCTTCTATTAATTTCCATGGCAACGTACCGGAATTGACCCTTTGTCGAATTGCCTTACCCAGGCGATGACCCAGATCGCCAAAATCACGTGGCTCTCGTGCATAGATAAATTCCGCTACGCCACCGGAAAACACAATACTGGATATGCCTTCAAAACTTGATATGGGATCTGTCAAATATAGATTCATGATGTCATCGGCTGGTTTAGCTTCAACCAATGCACTGACCAGATCACTTGCCATGGATTCTGCCACGCCGTCCAGTTCCTCATCTGTTACCTGATCACCCAGCTTCCAGTTATATCCGGCCCGTTTAGCGTGGGACTGTCCTGCAGGCTCCAGCCGTTGCAAGACACTATTATCATCAACTGCTAATAGGCGACCACCGATATGTAAAGCTGCTGTGCCTAGAATATTTCCGTTTTCAATAATACTTAATTTGGTCGTACCGCCACCAATGTCAACATTGAGCACCCGTTCATGTTGGTCGTGGGATATCAACACAGCCCCTGAACCGTGGGCAGCTAACATAGCCTCCATATGATGACCTGCGGCAACACATACCAGCTCACCACACTTTTCAGAAAGTATCTGACCGATACGCTCAGAATTGTCGCGCCGCAGGGCCTCACCAGTAAGAATTACTACTCCCGTATCAATATGATCTGGATGGACTTTAGCCGCGGCATAGGCGTGGTCTACAATTTCACCCAAAGCCCTGGCATCAATCAATGTTTCGCTCTCATAAGGCGTAAGGCTAACCGGTGATTCATACAAGGTTTCTCTCGTTACCACCAGGTATCGACTGGAAAGATCGACAGACTGACGCTTCAAATGCAGGTGAGAGAATAAGATCTGTGTCCCAGCTGAACCTATATCAATGCCTACGCTGGTAAGGGTGACATTTTCCCTTTGCCACAAAGGGTGATCTTCTATCGGTCCTGAATACTCTGGGCCAACGTGATGGTCGTCATGATGATGATAATGTGAGTGTTCGTGTTCGGTATCTGTATCGTGGGTCATTAAACATTCCAACGGTTATTTGCGGATAATATCATTATACAGTTTTTATAAAATTACGAGCTTGTTGAGAATGATAATTTCAGTAATTAAATTTCTGTTTGCACACTTGATAGCGTCTAGTTAACTACTCGCTAAATTTTTCTTCAGATTAGTCTTAAATTTGATATTAACGCAGTGATTATTTTAGTACTCACACAATCAAAAAATTGATATCACTATTGACAAGTATTCACACTATCGGTAGAAACTATAACGCAGTGATTGATTATATCACCTGACTCACACACTGACGTAAATTCACACAATAAAAATAAGAAATTACACTATGTATATTATTAATAACGATCTTGTTACCCAAGTGCTGACCATGGATATGTGTATTCAAGCACAAGATGAAGCCTTTCAAAAAATACCAACAGGTGAGGCAATACATCGGCCCCGTATAGATATGTATGTACCTTGTAAACGGGATGATGGCTATTTTCGCTGGGGTACCATGGAAGGGGCAAATGATGGGTATTTTGCCATACGCATGAAATCGGATGTTATTCATTGGCCCCGTGATGAAAACGGTAACTGGACCGAAAAGAAATATTGCCGTGAGCCAGGGACATATTGCGGTTTAATCCTGTTAATCTCCACAGAAAATGCGGAACCCCTGGCCTTTATTAATGACGGTGCACTACAACACATGCGTGTGGGCGGTGGGGCAGGTCTTGGCGTGAAATACCTCTCACGGGAAGACAGTCATGTCGTCGGTATGCTGGGTTCCGGTGGCATGGCCCGCACCTTTCTTGAGGCATTTACAACAGTACGGGATATTCAACAGTGCCGGATTTATTCTCCGACCGCAGAAAACAGGGAATTATTTGCTGAGGAGATGTCTGCCAAACTGGGTATCGAAGTCATCGCCGTAGACAGCCCTCAAGCTGCCATTAAAGGTTGCGACATACTGTCATCCTGTACCGATTCCATGAAACCGGTATACGATGGTGACTGGTTGGAGCCGGGTATGCATGTCACCAACCTCGGTAGACGTGAGATGCCCGATTCCGTCATTAACAAATTTGATGTAGTCATCCGCCAGGGCACAGCCGGTCTACAAATGAAACAATCTGAACGTTTTCAGGCCGAACGTGGTCTTTCACCAGCTGCCTTTATTGGTGGAACACAAGAAGAAATGCAGCGCATCCCTGAAAAAAACTCACAACCAGGGTTTGGAGGCGATGATCCTGAATTTACAGACCGAGGAAAAGGCAGCGACAAGCCTGATTTTGCCGCCCTGGTATCAGGAAAGGCAGAAGGAAGGACCAAACCAGAACAAATTACTTTTTATCGAAATGTGGGCAATCAAGGGCTGCAATTTTCATCTGT
>JBNMOP010000170.1:0-4474 GCA_051275005.1 Gammaproteobacteria bacterium
GTACCTCTACAAGTGCGATGGAATGGACAGTTGACCCAATAATCGAGCTAGATACATCTATCACCGATAATATTAGGCTTGAAGGCTCAAAGGAAGGTGACCTGGTGACGATTGTGAGTCCTGGCGTTCTTATCAAGCGACAAAGCCACCGGCTGGACCTTACTGTCAATTACCAGTTGGAAGGAATTATCTATAAGAATAATTCCAAAAATAATAGATTCATAAATTTGTTAGATGGTTCAGTAAAAGGTGAAATATTTAAGGATAGAATTTTTCTCGATTTGATAGCCTCTAGTGGCGAACAGAATGTCAACAATTCAGGGGCAATTGGCGTTGACAATACATCGATATCCGATACAAGAGCAAAAATTGTCACCTACAAGGTCAGTCCATATTGGCATGAGAAAGTCGGGAATTTACTGAATACAGACATACGTTACGAAAGGGATTCAATAGAATCCAGCGAGAACCTGGATAGTAGTAGTAATAAATTTTTCATTAATATTTTTAATGGCACAACTTTTACGAGACTTTTATGGCGGATTAACTTCAAGGATGAAAAAATAAATTATCCGTTTGGTGTGCCAACAAAATTTCGTAATTTTTCAGCTGAATCAGAATATTTAATTACACAAAAATTCTCTCTAAAGGCTAGAACTGGATATGATGACAACTCATACGCTAATAGAAACGAAGATATAAATGGTTTTCTCTGGCGTTTGGGAAGCGCTTTCAGACCTTCAAGAAGGGTGTCACTCGAAGTGGGAATGGGAAAACGTTATTTTGGTACAGATATTTTTGTTGAGATGGCATATCGAAACAAACGTATCCAGTCAATGTTGAGTTTTTACAGAGAGCCGGATACGACAAGGTCTACATTGCTTGAACAACAATTATTCCCCTTAACCGATATATTTGGAGATCCGATAATAAATCAACAAACGGGTGAACAGAGACGTTTAAATGTTTCTGTGCCAATCCAGTCGACTGAAGTCCTTATTCGTGAAAGATTAGAAGGCGCATTGATTTACACTTTGAAGAAACACACATTCAATGTTTCGGTCTTTAATGAAAACAATAAATATGAACTCAGCAGGGGCAATGAAGAGATCTTCGGATTGGCATTAGACTGGCTTTATAACATCAATCGTATTACTGAAGTCAGACTTGGTCTTGATTTTAATAAAAATTATACATTAAATGGTAGAGACCAGCAGTTCAGGGTAATTGAATATAAGCTGACAAGATTAATAGGGTCAGGATTGAATGCAACCTTGAGCTATCGTCATGTGAATGTGAAATCAAATATTGCCGCACAATCTTACGATCAGAATGTATTTGCAATTGGTGTCAGTAAGTATTTTTAATTAATAAATGGATCAGTCATTTTACAACTTTTATAAAAACCCTTTTTTGCTAACTGCCGATCCGTCCTTTTTTTTTAAGAGTAGTACACATAAAAAAGCACTGTCCTATCTTCTTTACGGTCTTGAACAGGAGGAAGGCTTTATCGTTGTGATTGGTGAAGTAGGAACAGGAAAAACAACTCTTGTCGGCTATCTTTTAAATCAAATCCAGAATAAAAATTTAGTGGTTGCAAATATTGTGACATCAAATCTGAAAGCCACGGATATTTTGCGGATGATAATGGCAGAGTTTAAGCTTGATGATAAAGCCAGGACAAAGGCGCAGTATTTAAAGAGCCTAAATAACTATTTTCAAAGCTGTGTAGATGAGGGAAAACGGGTATTGTTGATCATCGATGAAGCACAGAATTTACCCAAGGAATCGCTTGAGGAATTAAGGATGTTATCTAATATGCAATCGCAGGGTAGGCAGCTTTTGCAGTGTTACCTGCTGGGACAGATCCAACTAAAGGAAATTTTGGAATCCAACGATCTCAAACAACTTAGACAGAGAATCATCGCCACGCACTATCTGAAACCTCTAACTCTGCAGGAGACCTATGATTACATGAAGTACAGGCTCAGTGTTGCAGGCTGGAAAAATGACCCTCAATTAGACAAGGATGTAATAATAGGAATTTATCATTATACTCGAGGTATCCCAAGGATAATTAATCTCTTGTGTGGACGGATACTACTTTATGGTCAGATAGAAGAGCTACACCGTATTGATTACCATGCTTTTGAACAGGTTCTGGAGGATGTAAAAGAAGAGTTATGGTCAAAAGATTGACGCTAAGTTATGAATAAACCCTAGTTAATATTCTGATTAAATTAATGGATACCATGAAAAATGCAATGACAGTGGATGTCGAAGATTACTTTCAGGTCTCGGCATTTGAAAAACACATATCGCGGGACACCTGGGACAATATCCCACGGCGGGTAGAGACAAATACTGACCTGATTTTATCCTTGTTTGATGAACATCAGGTAAAGGCCACATTTTTCACGCTCGGCTGGATAGCTGAACGACATCCCGTAATGCTGCGTAAAATTTCAGATGCGGGACATGAAATAGCGAGTCATGGTTATGAGCATATTAGGGTCACCCAACATGACCGTAATCTATTTAGGCAGGATATAACCCGAACAAAGAAACTGCTTGAAGACATTACGGGAAAACCTGTATACGGCTACCGCGCCGCCAGTTTCTCACTCAATACGGAAAACCATTGGGCTCACGAGGAACTGGAAATGGCAGGACACCATTATAGTTCCAGCATTTATCCAATACGGCATGATTTATATGGTATCCCCGGAGGAGAGCGTTTTGTATACCGTCCGGGTCAAGGCAGTCTCCTGGAAATTCCTATCTCGACAGTTCAAGTAGGGAAACATAGGGTCCCCGCCGGAGGGGGTGGCTATTTTCGTTTGTTTCCTTATGCTTTGTCTCGTTTCATGATCAACCATATAAATAGAAAAGAAAAACGGTCGTGTATATTTTATTTTCATCCCTGGGAACTAGACCCCGCACAACCTCGAATTGAAGGATTGAATATCAAAACAAGATTCAGGCACTACAATAATTTGAGCAGAATGCAGGATAAATTATCCCGCATACTTGACGAGATAAGTTGGGGAACAGTTCGTGAGATATTTCTTCGCGAAAGCACTACAAGCGAATCGGCCAATACATCTGACCTGCGCTCTGTTAAGTAAAGATTAAATAGATTGATTATGCAATCTGCATCACAATTATCACGGTTGGATTATAAATCACCTGTCATATTCCTGATTTGCCTCGTTATAATTTCTATTTCCTTTCAAGAGACACTTTCAAAATTGCTGTCCCGGTGGCTTGTTTTTGACGAGAGTTATGGACATGGATTGTTGGTTGTGGCGACGAGTCTTTTCTTGATACTTCGCAAACTAGCGATGACAGGCCAAAAATATTTAAAACCGAACTGGCTCTACGTATTTCCACTTCTGCTCAGTTGTTTGATCCTGACACTTTCCATGAATATCGGTGTAGAGCTGTTACAGTTTGTTCTACTGCCGCTTCTTATTCTGTTTTCCTTTGCATTAATCGCCGGCACAGCCCAGGCGAAGACTATAATCGTGCCATTGGGCTTGCTTTATTTTGCTGTACCAATATGGGACTACTTGAACAATACCCTGGTGGAGGTCACCAGTGCTGTTGTACAGTATATGGTGCAGCTTAGCGGTATAACCGCGTTTATAACAGGTAACAGCATTTTTATTCCATCCGGTGAAATCGTGATTGCGGCCGGCTGTTCAGGTCTGAGATATTTCATAATAGGAACGTTTCTTGGTGTGCTCAGTAGCTACCTGGATTTTATTTCACTCAAGAGACAGCTGCTGCTGATAACAACGGTAATATTATTATCACTGGTTGCAAACTGGGTGAGGGTATATGGAATAACGCTTATTGCCTACTTTTCGGAAATGCAGAGTCCGCTTGTAAGTGACCATGAAGTGCTGGGATGGGTTTTGTTTATGTCATTTATGATGCCGATATTTTACTTCAATAGCAGGTATCTCCCTCCTCTGGAAACCAGTATAAATACAGACGATATAAGCCAAATGAGGAGTATGCCTTTATCTCAAGACCAGACCGGGAGTATTCTAAAAATTTCCATCGCCTTCATCGTACTTGGGCTCTGTTTATCAGCTGCTCCCTACACAGTAAACCGGTTCGAAGGCATGCAAGTGGTATTACCGGACATATCGTTACCGTTTAGAAACGGCTGGATAGAAACCACCTATACGCCCGCACGTGATACCTGGCAGCCACAAATCGAGGCACCGGATACCGTTACTGTCAGGCAGTATAGTCAGGCGTCCGAAGCCGTGCTTGTCTACCAGTACCTTTTTGTGAAGGTTGCCAAAAACGACGAGATATTACCCTATGTCAGTAATATGCATGGCAGGGATTACTGGGCCATAGTCAATACAAGGAATCTTGGTGGATATAAACTACTCGAACTGGTCAACAAAACGACGCAGCAAAAAGTACTGGTTGCGTACCGCTTCGACATTGGTGG
>JBNMOP010000171.1:0-4468 GCA_051275005.1 Gammaproteobacteria bacterium
GCGCGCCGCGCGCCCGCGGGGCGGGGGGGGGGCGGGGGGGGGGGGGGGGGGCTAGGGTATGGCTGGGATGGAAAATGATTGAGCATGATGTCAAGAATAATACTGTTCATGGCGAGTACAATACTTGGTATTACAACAATCAGAATAGATGGCAAGCAACTTATAAAAATGATATGGGAGATGGTAAGCTTCTATCATGGTATAGGAACGGTAGTAAGCAATGTTTGATAATAAACAATAAAATATATACGTGACTACTAAGTAGGAGTAATTCGATTGGCAGAAATAGACATTGATAAAGAAGTACGCTTCAATGAGTTGGAGGCGCGACTCGCACATCAGGACCATTCAATCGAGAAGATGAGCGATGAGATTTACTGGCAACAAAAACAAATTTCGCAGCTGGAAGAAAAAGTGAGATGGCTGGTCGAACGCCTGGAACTGGTCACGCCACCGCAGTCATCGAATGACCAGTCAGATGAAGTCCCCCCTCACTATTAGCAATCACACTATTGTCCGTATATCATTCCTGGCAGATATACTCCTAAATGCCGAGTATTCTTTTTATTCAATAGCCTAAATATTGACTAACTATTCTAGATGTAACGTCTAGTGGGATCACTTTAGTCTCTTACGGCTTATGTATGTTTTGGGTTGCTGATCTAAGCCTATTAATCGCTAACAACGTGATTAAATGTCCGATTAACAGTCAAAAGCAGGCATAAAAAACCTCTTTTATGAGACTCTGTCATATCTCTAAGGATGTTAGCTCGGCCATATCTCAATAAGATATTAACGATTTAATTATAGTCACTAATAGATAGTCTGAATGGGGTATATACTTTATTTATGACCTCAAAAACTATCGATGCAATATTAAATAACTTCCCGATTTTGGAAACAACGCGCTGCAGATTAAGACCATTTCGTGAAGATGACCTGGACATGCTCTACGAAATATTCTCTGATGAAATTACTATGCAATATTACAGTTTTGAGGCATTCAAAAATAAAGAAGAAGCCAAAAACATATCAGACGATTGCCTAAAAGAACTTGAAGAAAAACGTATATTAAGATGGTGTATAGCTGATATAAATAGCGATGATATGATTGGAACGTGTGGTTTTACCAATATATATTCTAATTCAAACATGGCTGACTTAGGATATTTGCTTCGAAAAAGTTTATGGCGGCAAGGAATTATGTCAGAAGTACTGAAGAGTGTGATTAGATATGGTTTCGAGGAAATAAAATTTAATCGCATATAATCAATAGTAGATGATAATTTAAATATTGCCTCTAAAAACCTGCTGCAGAGCCTTGGATTTAAACTTGAAGGAATACTTCGTGAGCATGAATTTCATCATGGTAATTATCATGATGCACCTATTTACGCATTGCTGAAACATGAATATAAACAATTAAATTATTAACTTATGACTACTAATGTACTAAAAGGTAGTTGCCTTTGCGGAGGGATAGCTTACGAAATCCATGCTCCATTAAATGATGTAATAAATTGCCATTGCTCTATGTGTCGTAAAGCGCATGGTGCAGCGTTTCGTACTCGTGCTTCCGTAAAGGTTTCTGATTTTAAGTTTTTGTTCGGCGAAGAACTCCTTACATTCTATGAATCATCACCAGGCGAAAGACGTTCATTTTGCAGTGTTTGTGGTGCAGTTCTAATAACGAAATTTGATAAATATCCTGATACCTATGGCTTTGCGCTCGGGACACTAGATACTGATCCAGAAGCTGAAATTACACGTCACATATTCACCAAGTATAAAGCGCCATGGTATAAAATAACTGATGACACCCCTCAAGTTGAGGATGTGACGGATGAAGTGTTGCAGAATGTAAAAAATGAATGAGTACGCAATAAATAAAAGCGTTATAACAATACAATTAAGCGTGACTGCAGCGATACGATAATTTAGCTAAGACGTTATGGCAAAAAATTGGAGGATTTCATGAAATTTCAGTTGCTGATTGCATTGGTGCTATTTACAAATATTTGCCTCGCATTGAGTCCAGAAGATACTCAAGAAATTAATTTTGCCGCGGAAGGCGCTCCCAAACATATAACAGATGAAGCAAGCTATTTAAAGTTTGTTAATGGAAAATTTGAAAGTATAAAAAAGGGAACAAATAATTTTACCTGTTTCGTGGTGCGAGAACCTAAGGGGAGATATGAGCCATCATGTTTAAACGAAGAGGCAATGCGTTCGGTATTTCCTACCTACGAACTGCAAATGAATCTACTCTATAGCGGCTTATCTTATGAGGAAACATACAAGAGAACTGAGCTTGCTTTCAAGAATACTCAAATACCTACAGCAGAAGTAGGCTCTTTAGTATATATGATGTCTCCTAATAATAAGTTTTACAATCAAAGTACGGAAAAGCTAGAACGGTCACCTGTACATCAAATGTATTATTATCCCAAGTTACAGGACAGTACCTTTTCAATTAAGGATGGTCCGCCTTGGTTATGGCAAGGGTTTCCACATATGTCTGCGTTAATTGTTGTAGTACCAGGTACATCGCCATAACTATGCAATAGAACCTATGGACGCTGAAAATACATACCAAGTATTTGATCGGCTTTGGACGTCCGGCCAGCTGTCGGAGCGAGATATCGGGAGTTTGCCCTCTTTGGGTATTGAGGTTGTCGTAAATCTTGCATTACCAGGTGAAGCTGAACTCATTACTAGATAGGGTATCTCTTATATACATATTCCCGTGCTATGGGAGAAACCCGAATTTACCCAGTTTGAACAGTTTTTCGTATATTAAAAGCTAATGAGAATAGTAAGGTGTGGGTGCACTGTACCAGGAATATGAGAGTCTCTACTTTTATCTATCTGTATAGGAAGCTTTGTTTAGGAGAAGGAGAAGAGATGGCTTCTCAGCCTATGAAGAAGGTCTGGGTTCCAAACGAGATATGGCAATCATTTATTAATCGTGTATTAAAGGTGCACTTTAAAAGCATGCTCAAGATAACCGCAAATGACGCGGTTCCTGATTTTAAGGGAGAATAAAAAAGGCAATCAATCTGAAAGCCTTATAATTATTGGTGCCGGGAAAGGGAATCGAACCCCCACTCAGTTTCCTGAACCGGATTTTGAATCCGGCGCGTCTACCAGTTCCGCCACCCCGGCATATATTGGGAGGGGAGCTAAGTATATGTAAAGTTGTCTTCCTATAAAACCTTTATCCGTCGCTAATGTTTGTTTCTGATAATATTTGGTCCCATGAAGCGAACTGAATTCCATTATAATCTGCCTGAAGAGTTGATTGCCCAGTACCCGTTGAAAAACAGGGAAGATAGCCGACTGCTTAGTCTGGATAAAAATAGCGGTACACTTACAGATCAACAATTTAAACTCCTTCTAAATCAATTAAAGCCAGATGATTTGCTCATCTTTAACGATAGCAAAGTAATCCCTGCGAGGTTATTTGGTCATAAAGAATCTGGTGGCAAGGTAGAAATATTGATTGAGCGAGTTATAAACAATCACTCTGTGCTGGCACATGTCCGGGCTAGTAAATCACCAAAACGCGGTAATAAAATCGTCTTGGAAAATGGCGAGTGTTTGTTGGTTGATGGACGAGAGGATGATTTATTTATATTAATGTATAACGGAGACCATACAGTAATAGAGATGATGGAAAGGTCCGGTCATATTCCCTTGCCCCCCTACATAAGACGAGAAGATGAGCTGGATGACAAGTCCCGTTATCAAACTGTTTACGCTCGATATCCCGGGGCAATCGCCGCACCTACAGCAGGGTTACATTTTACCAGGGAATTGCTGACCTCGTTGGAAGAAAGCGGGATTAATATCGGGTATATCACCCTGCATGTGGGTGCGGGAACGTTTCAGCCAGTTCGAACTGATTTAATTGAAGATCATATAATGCATAGAGAGTGGTATCAGATTGACGAAGCCTTATGTGTTCATGTGGAAGAGACAAAAAAAAGAGGCGGTCGTATCATTGCAGTGGGTACTACAGTAGTAAGATGCCTTGAGTCTGCATCTACAACTGGGTCACTACAGCCATATTCAGGTGATACAGATATATTTATTTTCCCAGGATATAAATTCAATGTTATTGATGGAATGATTACAAATTTTCATATATCTGAATCAACGCTGTTAATGTTGGTTTGTGCATTTGCGGGAAAAGAAAATATATTTTCTGCCTATAACCATGCAATTGAAAATAAATATCGATTTTTCAGTTATGGTGATGCGATGTTTATTGTGTGAGGGGTGAGGGGTGAGGTGTGAGTATAAAAGTTGACAGGATTTACAAGATTTACAAGATTAACATGATTTATAAGATGCAAAATTACGTTTATATCGAATATTTGCTCAGAATAATATGTATAAATTTATTAAAACAGTCCTGTTAATCTTGTAAATCCTGTCCATTAATATTAAACCCGTACCATAAGAA
>JBNMOP010000172.1:0-4442 GCA_051275005.1 Gammaproteobacteria bacterium
AAGCGTTGTCATTAAAAAAAATCATTCCAACTCTATCCTGAGCTTTACGTTGTGATAAAAAACTTAATAAACTTTCGCGCGCCAGTTCATATCTGGCAAGTAGTGGTAAAGAATCTGGATCATCTACAGCAGTAGAAAATGTTCCTGCTCGTCTCTCAAATTTAAGTGCCAAATCTTCTCGTTTTACTGTGGTATCGTGTCGCATGGATCGTGAGGTATCAAAAATAACCAGAAAGTCACGTGCTCGTTGATCGACTGTAACGGTATGGATCACTGTGGGCTCCATTAAAACAATTATAAGTAACAACAGAATTAAACTTCCCAATATAGAAGGAATACGATCGACGATACCTTTATTGGTAACTGTATTATTGATGAGCATGATGTCAGGGAAATGAACTCGATGTTGTGAGAACCATAGAGCTATCAGGACAACAACAACACAAATACCCAGCCACATTGGCCAGATTCTATCAAAATTTAGGCTATCCCAGTCTATCAAAAGTTATCTCCAACAAACTCTCAGGCTAATGAACTGGTTAGAGCAGAAAATTTATTTACATAATCTGACCTTAATGTTTTATCGATACCTTCTTGATTCAATACCTCAACAAAGTAAGCTCTTAAATTTGAAACAGCCTGACTTTCTCCCTCTGTATTCCCGTCACTTAACCAGGCATAAGGATTAATATTATATTCATCCATGCAATACCATGTCACGCAACGCCGCAATAGATCTGACCATTCTTCATCAGATAATTCTTCACTATTGTCTTCGGCAAAGACGAGAACCTTTTCCCAACGATTTCGAGCTCTTCTAGGATCATCTGTTTTGCGCGGCGTATTATTGGTGAATAAAACTGGAAAAAAACTCATGAAAAAAACCAGGCTACCGATTAATAACGGCCACATACCAGTCTCATTATCTTTTATAAGTTCCAATGCGGCCGGGTATCCAGCATTACCTAAATAAGTGGAGAGTTTTTCCAGTCCACCTTCTCCTCTAATATCCAGGGCCTGCATTACCACCACGCTACCGGGAACCGGATTAAATCGAACCGATTTGTTATTTACTACATTTCCACTTACATCAACAATCTGATAGCCAAGACTGAATATAGGTAATTCATATATTTTATTACCTCGGCAACTGGTTAATTCTCCAGGGCAATCGGTCACCTGAAAGCTGAATGTACTACGCAAAATTGTTTTTCCGTTTGCATCGTCAGTCCTAATTATCTCGGGCGCATGAATTAGACTAATCCCTTTTTCTGACCCCCAACTCCTTTCAAACAATTGCTCATCAAGATTTTCTACAATAACCTCATTACCTGTAAATTCCGCTTCAATAACCAAAGATAATTTATCACCTAAGTGTACAGGGACACGGCCTGCTTCCTCGATTCCTGCTCGAACAATTATGTAATCATCCTGGTAAACATCCGGCACATATTCCGATGCACTAGCGTTCCATACTAATATTAAACTGATTATAATTGATTTTGATATCTGTCTAGTACTCAACATATTAATTTTTCCTGCGTCTACGGTTACGTGCCAATTGTGCCAACTGTGGATATATCTCTCGTTGACTTGTTATGATTAGATAGTCCAGACCCACAGATCTAAACGTACTTGTTAATGCTGCGACCCTGTCTTCCTCTTCCTGGTTAATCTTTCTAACACGTGATGAAGAGAACCATGTAAGTCGTCGAGATTGCCTTTCAGGATCCCATACCTTTAACATACCCCGGATACCAGACGGAACTTTAAAGGTCACAATTACTGGTATTAAATTGTGCCGTAAGTGGTTAAGAACCCCTCGCCATTGTGAATCAAGACTAAAATCTTTTTTTTGTAGAGATACAAAATCTGAAACAACAAATAATATATCAGGCACACTACGTTGTACCTGATGCATGTACTTTTTTAGCACTGTGGAAATATTCGTACTGTCATGAGATGTTATGTTGCTGAGGCTAGTATTCAAAAGCTCCATCTGTGTCTTTAAATTTGCAGCTTTAATCTCCTGGTGTATCTCAGAACTAAAAAGGATAGTTTTTACTTGATCTCCAGAGCGCCATAAAGAATATGTCAGTTGCATAAGGCAGGCATTTCTTAATGATGATTTAAATGGAATTGCCATTGAGTCCGAAACATCAGCAAGCATGGTAACCGAAGCTTGTGCTTCTCCTTCAAATTCAATGACCAGGCGTTCACCAGGAGGACTGAATTTATCTATGTCTCTGGGATTATCTTCGCCTTGTATAAAAGGTCTGGTACGTAAAAATCTTAATCCGTCACCCGCGCGACCAAGCGGATGCCTGCCCGGTAAAATCTTTTGTGGCGATAGTTTTATAGGCATTAATACGCCTAGCGCCTGTAACGCCTTGCGATCAAATGCTGACCGATTATCGTTATGCGGTGTAGTTGTACGCATAACCTCTTTCTGACAGGATAATATTAATCAAATTTGCAGTATCAACTGGATAACTGGTTTCCAGTCTGTGGTTTAAGATAGGAACAGCGGTTGAAAAAATGTCGTATGGAACAACATGCTTACGACCATTAAAAAATGCATTTGCTCGTAAAAAAGGTGGCCAGAAACTGGTAGTTCTTGAACTTGCGCCGCCAGATGGACTGATTACTTCATTACCAAGACCCGAATTATCAAAAACTTCAGAAGGATATGATGGATCACTTCTTCTGGTTGCAACCGTCACTGCATTCATTAAGTGAACCATAGCATCTGACATGACTACTTCTTCTTGAATCAAATCCTGTATTTCAGCAAATTCATCTCGAGTAATTACCGGCTTGATGTTTTTGAGGTTTTCTTTTAGTGATGCCTTTGCCTCTCGTGCGATCTGAAATTCGATTTCACGTGAAGAGAAAGTCCATTCAATTCTTACCAAAAAACGTTGCTTTGCGGCAGCATCCAGTTCCCACGTGCCTTCATGAGATAATGGATTTTGTGTTGCGATTACATGAAATGGTTGTGGTAACAAGTGTGAGCTGGTACCTATAGTAACCTGGTGTTCCTGCATCGCTTCTAACAGTGCAGACTGTGTCCTCGGGTCTGTTCTGTTTAATTCATCAAACAGGACAATGTTATTAAATATTGGACCCTTGATAAGTTCAAACCGCTCTGCACCATCGGAGGCAATCTCAGCACCGAGCAGATCGGAAGGTTTAAGGGTAGGTTGTCCAGATATTCTTCCTGCTGACATCCCTTTAATTGATGCAGCCAGGGTAGTCGATAAAAGCGTCTTACCCTCACCGGGGACAGATTCTAGCAAGATATGTCCTTTGGCCATTAACGCAATAACCAATAAATCAACACCAGTATCGTGGCCTTTAACCACCTTGCCAAGATTTGCCCTTAGATCCTGAGTTAGTTGAAGTGCACGATCAAAATCCATAATACTCTCTCTATATTTAGGTCAGATAATTAAGTTGAATTCAGATTAGGATACAAGTGCTGGATTTAAAAAATCCATCATTATATGAGATATCCCGGAAATTTTTATTCGCATGAAAACCATAGATAAAATAATTTTAGAGAGTGACCAGAAAATTTAATAATCAAAATCCTATCCTGATCACATCCATCATCAATCCCCCTCACCCTGTTTGACGGAAGTAAATCGTAGCCTCATCACCAACACGGCGATTTAACTATGGCAAGCCATATATTAAAATAATTAGGTGGCTTTACGTGTATAGGCCTGTGAATTATCACAGTTGCGATGTCCATATACGTCCAACTGATTCAACAAACCGTCCCTTTACGAACAGCCTGCATAGTACAATTATATGTAACATAAGGCAATCACCGAAGGCGTCGCAAGATGAGGATTTTTGGGGGTTTTTATTGAATTTTACTTCAGTTATTGTTAACAATATAACGAATGTTAATTATGAAAATATCAAGGATGTCTGTCATACAATACCAGACTTACTGACCTGTTCATTATCAAGTCAATTTTAGAGCTATACTATTAACTATTTCATAGCGATGATGGGAGGTGTTAGATAATAGTAATGGGTTCTATTTTCCGCCGACCCAATCTTTCCGCCCCATTTTCTGTGATCAATACACCATCACCAATCTGTGTGCTGGGAGTTTTCAGTCCTGGTATCGGTACGCGTGGTTTAATACTAAAGACCATACCTGGCTCAATCACCAAATCACTGTTTTCATCATCACGTCCCCATCCCATTCTGGGACCATCACCTAAAGCACCGCCGGTATGAAAAATAACCCCCTCATAATAATCTCCACCAACTTTTGCGATTCGTTTATCTATCTCTTGTTTGTAAAATGCGCTGTAATCTGCAAATGTTCTACCTGGTTTTGCCCAATCTACCAGTGCTTCAAATAAGTCCATATTATATTTAAATGTTGATTCCCAGTTTGCGGGTTCAGGCCGACCAACACA
>JBNMOP010000173.1:0-4412 GCA_051275005.1 Gammaproteobacteria bacterium
TGGATTGTTTTTCTCGACATGGTTATAGTCACGGTCTGTGTATTTCAATAAAATATATTATCTCATCTTTGAGGATCCTTTAGCGACACCCTCGCAGGCCAGAATCCAACTAAAACAATCACTTACTTGATGCTGATTTTTATACGAATGACAGTTAAGATACTTAATCAGAGGTTCCCTAAGTTTAGCTAGTCAATATTAAAGATTTAGAGATAATAGTTTCTCCATGAATAATTTGCTCAATAAACTTATCAGAAAAATAAATAAGCTTGTAAAGTGTCAGTGGGGCTTACCTATCATTATGGTGATTTTAATTAGCCATACTCTTGCTGTCTCTGCCCAATCGACTCGAACCGCAAACCAGTATGAACTAGGCAGCGGCGACATTGTCCGTATCCAGGTTTATAATGAAGAAGATTTATACCTGGAGGCCAGGGTCAGCGATACAGGCACCATCTCCTATCCGTTTCTGGGAGAACTCAAGGTTATCGAATTAACCCCTACCGATCTGGAAGAATTGATCACAACCCGCTTACGCGGTGATTACCTGATAGACCCCAAGGTCTCTGTGGACATCATGGAATACCGTCCATTTTATGTGAATGGTGAAGTGGAAGACCCGGGGCAATTTCCCTTTCAACCCGGCATTACCGTACGAAAGGCAATATCAGTAGCGGGTGGTTTCAAGGAGCGAGCATCTCAAGATAAAATATTTATAATTCGTGATGACTCCGCAGAGCAAACGCACGATAAGGCGGGACTGGATGAGGGTGTAAGACCGGGTGATATCATCACAGTGGAACAGAGCTTTTTTTAACAATAACTAGACAGGATTTACAAGATTAACAGGATTAAAAGTAATTAAAATTGTTAGAATTAAATCATTATAAGAGTTAATAAAATTTAATTTATTAATAAATACTTTTTATTAATCTTGTAAATCTTGTAAATCCTGTCCATTTTTTTTAGGTAAATAGTTTGTCGAATCAAGTAACACAAAACAACATGCAGCAAGTTATTCTCGAAGATGATGAGATTGATCTGCGTGAGTATTTACATGTCATCCTCAAGTACAAATGGTCAATACTCGGTCTGACATTTGTCATCGCCTTGCTGACCGTGCTGGTTCTATTTTCCATCGTTCCTACCTACCAGGCAACCGCGACCTTGTTAATCGAATCACAACAAGAGAACGTTGTATCCATTGAAGAGGTCTATGGTTTACAGGGTGGTAATGACGAACACATCCAGACGCAAAATCAGATCCTCCAATCACGGGAACTGGCGGAACGAGTGATTAACGAACTGGGGCTGGCAAAGCACCCGGAGTTTGATCCTACGATTGAGAAAGCTGGATTAAAATTGGATCCGCGTTCATGGATTCCAAAGTCATGGTCATCCGATCCAGACAAGCCTGTTACCGAACAAGCAATACAAAATGCTATCGTCGAAACATTCTTTTCCAACCTAACTGTCAGCCTCATACGTAACAGTCAATTAATTACCGTTAGTTTTGATGCCAATGACCCGGCACTTGCTGAAAAAGTGCCCAATGCCCTGGCGAATGCCTATATTGAAAGTGATCTTGAGTCACGCCTGGGGATGACTGAAAAAGCGGCAGAGTGGATCACTGAACGTCTTGATAATTTGCGCGTGAATCTTGAGGCATCTGATAAGGCATTGCAGGCCTTTCTGGAAAGGGAAAACCTTGTGGACGTTCAAGGCATTGATAGTCTGACAAGTATGGAACTGGATGAGATCACCCGAGAAATGACAGAGGTTCGGCGTACCCGTACCGAAGCAGAAGAATTGTTCCGACAATCAAAGGCATTACAGGGTCAATCCTCCACCGCTTATGAGTCAATTCCAGCAGTACTCGATGATCTAAATGTCCAATCAGCAAAGCAATTACAGGCCGAGGCAAACCGCAAGGTCTCAGAATTATCCAAACGATACGGGCCCAAACACCCGAAGATGATCGCCGCAGTAAACGAACTGGACACTGCAGATACGCACGTTGCTACTCAGGTTATGAATGTCATTGCCTCCGTTGAAAATCAATATCAACTGGCCATCGCCAAGGAACGGGAATTGAATCGCTCTCTGGAACAGACCAAGGGAACAATGAGTGACCTAAACCGTCAGGAAAATAGTCTCCGCGCTCTGGAACGTGATGTGCAATCTAATCGACAACTCTATGATATGTTCCTGACACGATATAAAGAAACCAATGTGGTCGGTGATTTACAGACCGCCAGTGCCCGCGTGGTAGACAAAGCGACTTTACCTACTGAACCTTATAAACCAAAAAAGTCATTGATCCTTTTGATTTCGATTTTTATTAGTATGACGGCCGGTATCATTCTGGCCTTTCTGAAAGAAAGCCTGGACAACACCCTATCCGATACCGCTGATATGGAGAACCGTCTACATATGCCCGTGCTTGGGATACTGCCAGTGATGCAAGGCTGGTTAAAAAAGAATAAGCACCCCATTAAAGATTATACCGATGAGGTGCAGCCCGGCTTTTCTGAGAACGTCCGTACCATCCGCACCGGGCTTTTGCTTTCGGGTCTGGATGAGCCGAAGAAAATTATATTAGTGACATCGTCAGTCCCCGGTGAAGGCAAGAGTTTAATGTCCGTCAACATGGCCTTGTCCCTGGGGCAGATGGGCAAGGTTTTATTAATCGACGCCGATATGCGTCGTCCCTCCATCGCCGGCATTTTTGGTCTGGAGAAAGGCGGCAACGGCCTGTCACAATTCGTTGCCGGGACGGCCACCCTTGAAGAGAGTATGCATCACTATGAAGACATGAAACTCTATGTTATGTCAGCGGGGATCATCCCACCCAATCCGTTGGAGTTATTATCCTCCAATCGTTTCAAACAAGGCCTCAAAGTATTAATAGATAAATTTGATCATATCGTCATCGACAGTGCCCCCACCATCGCAGTGGCGGACGCAACTGTTATTAGTCAACATGTGAATTCGTTGATATATATGGTGAAGGCCGATGAAACACCTTATCAATTAGCCCAGGAAGGGATCAAACGGTTGAAACATGTTAACGCTCCCTTCACAGGTGTTGTCTTGAATCAGGTGAAACCCTCTAATAAACCGGGTAAGTATGGGTATTATGGGGGAGATTATTATAAGTATTACGGCTATTCGGATGCTTGATTATTTAGACATGATGAACAGGATATTAACAAGATAAATAGACAGGATTTACAAGATTAACATGATTTTTTGAGGCATTTTAAATATAAATGTATATTTAAAATGAATTCTAGTTAATTGGCTAAATCTTCTAACTATTATCTTCTTAATCTTGTAAATCATGTCAATAAATATAATTTAAACCACTCGAGTGTATTGGATAATACGTAATACTTAAGTTAGCAAATTTAAAATTATCTTGTTATATTCCTGTCTATTGCTTTATTTATCTTACTAGCTTCTTAATTAGCTTCTCGCTACCATAGATGAATGATTGATCTACACTGTCACCTCCTTCCCGGTATCGATGATGGACCCAAGGATCTTGAGTCTGCACTTAATCTTTGTCGGCATGCTGTTAAAAACGGGATCAAATATGCCGTTACCACCCCCCACATCACGCCGGGTCGTTATGACAATACTCTGGAGTCCATTACTGAGTCTTATAATCAATTTAAAAATGATCTGGCAACCGCAGACATAGACCTAACGTTAGGCATGGCAGCAGAAGTACGACTGGATCCGGTTATCCTGGAGATGGTGAAACAAGACAAGGTCCCCTTCCTGGGTGAATATCAGGGTGAAAAAATTATGTTGCTTGAATTTCCTCATTCTCTGATCCCCCCTGGAAGTGAAGAGTTGGTGAAGTGGTTGATCGACGCTGGAATACGTCCTTTGATCGCCCACCCTGAGCGTAATAAGGCAGTACAACAAAAACTCAGTAAGATTGATCCCTTTATTAAGATCGGTTGCCTGTTACAAATCACCGCAGGATCATTGACGGGTGTATTTGGAGATGAAGCCCATAAACGGGCAATACAACTTTTAAAATCCGGCACGGTAACCATCATTGCCACCGATGCCCATAACCTGCACATGCGAAAACCAGAATTAGAACCGGGGAGAAAAGTCGCGGAAGAGATTGTGGGTGAAAAAGAATCCTGGGCAATGGTTAGAAACCGCCCGGCAGAGATAGCGAGTATGCATTTTGGGGAAATTGGACAGGATGTTTTAGGGTGAGGAGAGAGGAGAGAGGAGTTGTGAATGAGTGCCGTTGTATGTACTCCGTCATACTGGCGGATGAGGGTGTCGCTAAAGACATAAATTTCATATCCAAAGATATTCTTCAGTATGCTGGTTCAAACTGTTTAATTTTCCACGCCCGTGATATTTCATAAAGAGCAGTCAGG
>JBNMOP010000174.1:0-4370 GCA_051275005.1 Gammaproteobacteria bacterium
AGTCATTGCCCGTTTACCTGGACCACCGTACCAATTTCTGGATCGCATTGTTTCTATAAAAAATTGTGAACCCTGGCAATTAAAATCCGGTGGTATTATTGAGGCTGAATATGATGTCCCAAAAGATGCCTGGTATTTTTCTGATAATCACCAAACAACCATGCCTTTTTCGGTATTACTTGAAGTTGCACTGCAACCTTGTGGTTGGCTCGCTGCTTATCTCGGTTCGGCACTCACCAGCGATACTGACCTGTCATTTCGCAACCTCGGTGGCTCGGCAGTTCAATATATACCTGTTACTACCGATACTGGCACATTAACCACCAGGGTTATCATTACCAAGGTTTCTACATCAGGTGGCATGATAATTCAGAATTACGATTACGAAGTTTTTTCAGAACAGGGAATAATTTACAAGGGAGATACATATTTCGGATTTTTTTCTAAACAGGCATTAGCAAATCAAGTAGGTATCAAGGACGCCGCGCTTTATCAACCTACTACCGGAGAAATTAGCCGATCTATTCAATACGCATACCCTGACGTTGCACCCTACCCTGTTAATAAAATGCGTATGATAGATACTATTTCGTTTTTTGATACGAAAGGTGGACCGTCAGGTCTTGGTTTTATTAGAGGAACTGCTAAGGTTGATCCTGAAGATTGGTTCTTCAAGGCACATTTTTATCAGGATCCTGTCTGGCCTGGGTCTCTTGGGTTGGAATCATTCATTCAATTATTAAAGGTAGTCGCTATAGAAAAATGGGGTCTAGATGAGGTGCAATTTGAATCTATGGCACTAAATGAACCTCATAATTGGTTCTATCGGGGTCAAATTCTCCCTGTTGACAGTATTGTAACTGTTGAAGCAAGCATCAAACATGTTGATAATAAAGAGAAATTAATAAAAGCAGACGGATTTCTTTCAGTAGATGGCAGAACAATCTATCAGATGACAGATTTTACCCTTAGAATATAAAAACTATGAATTATCATCGCGTACATATGGAGTCAATCGGCTACGAACTTCCACCCTTGGTGGTGACTTCGAAGGAGATCGAAGACAGATTAATGCCAGCATATCAGGCCCTACATATATCACCGGGACAACTGGAGGCATTAACGGGTATCACTGAACGTCGTTGGTGGGATCCGGGCTACTCCCTGTCCGATGGTGCAACAGCAGCGGCGGTCAAGGCCTTGAATCAATCCAATGTTGAAGCAAAGGATATCGAAACTCTTATTTATGCCGGCGTATGCCGCGAAAATTTTGAACCTGCCACAGCCTGTGCAGTTGCGGCAAAACTGGGTATTAGTCAGGATGCCTATGTATATGATTTATCTAATGCCTGTCTTGGCATACTGAACGGTATTATCGATATCGCAAACCGTATTGAATTAAAACAGATACGTGCAGGCATGGTAGTTTCATGCGAATCATCCAGAGAAATTGTAGAGATTATGATGGAGCGCATAATTAAGGAACGTACTATGGATATCTTCACATCCTCACTGGCAACCTTAACGGGTGGATCAGGTGCCGCTGCAGTGTTGATCACGGACGGCTCGTTCAATAATGATCGTTCACATCGATTAATCGGAGGTACTACTCAGGCTGCACCTGAGCATCACCGTTTATGCCGATGGGGAATCACCATGACACCTGTTGAGATAGGTAAACTCATGTTCACGCCAGACAAACTTATGTCTGCCATTGATGAAATAATGAAACCGGAAACATTACCCTCTGTTATGCGAGATATGATGACAAGCAATAAATTACCACCTGCACTGGCTAGCATGTTGCCTTCAAAGATGTTGCCAGAGGTACTGTCAGAATTTATGGCAACCGATTCAGTGTCAGTTCTTAAACATGGCGTAAAACTAGGTGTCAGAACCTGGGGTTCATTTCTGGGCAAGATGGGTTGGGCCCGTGAAGAAGTAGATAAGGTAATCTGCCACCAGGTAGGTGAAGGTCATCGAGACACTATACTGCGTGAACTAGGGATCTCTGCCGAGAAGGATTTTAGTACCTATAAACACCTGGGCAATATTGGTACCGTTTCTTTACCTATGACCGCAGCTATAGCTGAACAGCGAAAATTTCTGAAACCAGGAGACCGGGTCGGATTTCTGGGTATCGGTAGTGGTCTCAACTGCATGATGTTGGGTTGGGAATGGTAGACTAGTTTCTCTTTACAAGTTGCTTAAAATTACTAATGATTTGTAATTTTGAGGACACTGCATGCTAACCCGGAATCTATGAACTTGAGTATAATCTCCGGAATAAAATAAAAAATCCTGAGCTTGATTGATGAAATTTCCTGATTATCCCTTTACTTCAAACTACTCAAATATATCCGGTTTCAAGATGCATTATCTGGATGAAGGCCCCACTGATGCTGAACCTGTAGTCATGTTACATGGTAATCCAAGCTGGTCATTTTATTATCGTAAATTAGTAACGGCGTTGATGAATGATTACCGTTGTATCGTACCAGACCATATTGGCATGGGACTTTCTGACAAACCTCACGCGGGTGAATATGATTTTCACTTTACCCAACGATCAGATGACCTGACAATACTACTGAAGAATCTGTCCATTAAAAAGAACATCACCCTGGTGCTACATGACTGGGGCGGAATGATAGGGATGAACTGGGCCAATCAGTTTCCAGAAGCAGTTAGCCGCATTATCATACTCAATACCGGTGCATTTCATCTGCCCAGAGAAAAAATATTACCTATGTCCATAAAGTTAGGACGGATTCCATTTGTTAACAGCATATTAATTCAGGGTTTTAATGCCTTTTGTCGAGGTGCTATAAAATTCTGTGTGACACGAGCACCTATGTCATCTGACGTTGCTGCAGCATATCTTGCCCCATATAACAATTGGGCCAACCGTTTGGCTGTAAAGAATTTTGTGGAAGACATACCTATTGATGACAATGACCGTGGATATAAAACAATTACCAAGGTGGAATTTGGGCTTAAAAATTTCCAGTCGCTGCCAATACTGATTTGTTGGGGAATGAAAGACTTCGTCTTTGACGAGACTTTTTTAAATAATTGGACAAAACACTTCCCTGATGCAGAAACACACAGATTTAATGACGCAGGACATTATGTCCTCGAAGATGCTGCAAATGATATTATTCCCCTGGTTAATACATTCTTAAAAAAATATCCTTTGTAGGTATAGATGAGACAAAGAATTTATATTGACTCAATGACCTCTGCAACCTCTCTAGCATTAAATTAAAAATGGAAATTACTAATATCGCAACCCATTTGACCCTCATGGCAAAATCACAGCCAGAATCTATGGCGGTAATTATTCAGCAAAACATCAATACATATAAAGAATATAACTACCGAAAATTAGAGGAATCCAGTAATAAAATTGCTGCAGGCTTATTACATCATGGAATAAAAAAAGGCACGCGTGTGGCCGTCATGGTTCAACCAGGATTCGAATTTTTCGGGATCATCTTTGCACTTTTTAAGATCGGCGCGGTATTAGTTGCCATAGACCCTGGCCTGGGATTAAAAGGACTCAAGCAATGCCTGTTTGAGGCAGAACCCGAGGTATTTATCGGCAACCTTAAGGCCCATATTGCCCGATTACTCTTTAAATGGGGTAAGCAATCTATCTATGTGAAGATCAGTGTCTCAAATCTTACAAAATTATTTTCAAGTGCAATACTATTACAATCAATTATAGACAGTACAAATAAAGCATTTGATTCATCTACTCTAAACACAGAAAAAAGTGACATGGCCGCTATCCTGTTTACTAGCGGCAGTACCGGGATTCCAAAAGGAGTTGTATACAGCCATTCAAACTTTCTAGCCCAGGTCGAAGCGCTAAAAAGTCAATACGACATTAAATCAGGTGAAGTTGATCTGGCAACCTTTCCATTATTTGCATTGTATGCACCAGCATTGGGAATGACATCCATTATACCTGATATGAATTTTACCCAACCAGGACGCGCATCACCGTTCAAGCTAATATCGGCAATAAAAAAATATAACGCTACTACTATGTTTGGATCGCCTGCACTAATTAATCAAACAGGGAAATGGGCAGTAAAAAATAATATAAAATTACCTACTTTAAAACGTGTCCTAAGCGCTGGCGCTCCAGTATCACCGCAAGTTTTGGAAATTTTTACAAAAATTCTGATGGAGGGTATTGAGATATTTACACCGTACGGGGCTACAGAATGCTTACCTGTATCATCCATTGGTAGTTTAGAGACCCTCGCCGAGACTCGAGGCGACACTGAGGCTGGAAAAGGAATCTGCGTTGGCAAACCCGTAAAGGGCATGTTGGTCTCCATCTATCCGATTACTAATGA
>JBNMOP010000175.1:0-4351 GCA_051275005.1 Gammaproteobacteria bacterium
ATCCATTAAATAACTCATTTTTGGCGATTGAAGAATTAGTCATCTTGATATCCAGCCAATATAATCTACTCACATCCGAATAGGGAACTACTACTGGAACATAGCCTTTATTATTAAGTTCTTTTAAACGATTATTTACTGCTTCTTGACTGGAATATAATCCCAGTGAAATTGCATTCTCCAGGTCTCCCCTGTTGATTAGGCGAAAATCACCTATACCTTTATTTTCCATTTCCTGAATAACTGCGAGGGCATTTTCTTTTGTTTGCTGTGGCGCTAGATAAACCCAGAACATCTGGCTGCTTTGTTCTTCATTATAATGAATTCGTTCGATGACATTTCTAGAACGAAACCAGTCAGATAATCCTCTAATAATACTTTCATCTGGTATAGGACCATACCGAAAACACATTTCTGATGAGATAATTTCATCAGTTTGGTTCAGTAGTATATCTGGTAACTCTGCCACTAATTCTTCATTTTCTGACAATTCAAGTACATTCACCTGTTCATTAATATATACAACACGAGTAACTGGTGGAATCTGCAATTCACTAATGAGCTGAAGCATACTCGCATTTGATGGGATATTTATTGCTACAGGTGTCTTCATTATCTCAATTTTTGTCCCTCGATCTACTTCCCAGCCGAGATAGACCACATTGACTAATAATAAAAATATAAATAACCATCTCATTCGTAAACACCGCTAATCATTTCCATCCCTTCAAACACTAAATTTGGAGCATACGTAAAAGGTATCGACAACCCATTCATTACCACAGCAGACCCACCACCGGTAATAATACAATGAAAAGATGTGGCAGATTTAATATTAAGATCATTCAGCAACTTTTCAATAAATGCGACGACTGCATAACAAGACCCATTAGTGACACATTCCTCTGTAGTTTTTCCTGGATCATCTGCTATAGATTTAATATCAATAGATGAGATATTGTCCGTGAAGTTAGTTAGTCCATCTATCATTAATTTAACACCAGGAATTATATACCCACCTTGATGTATACCACTATGCAGAACGATATCTGCAGTAACCGCAGTACCACAATCTACCACCAATAAATTACTTTTATTTTGATTCCAGGCAGCAACTATTGCTGCCCATCTGTCAACGCCAAATTGATTAATATTGACATAACTGTTTTGCACTCCTAGACACTCTCGGGTTACATTTAAATATTGTGGAGAAATTGCCCATTTTTCTTCACATAATAATGTGAAATTTTTCGCGTACTGTTCACCCGCCACATTTGAAACAATTATTTTATCCGGCATAGATAGATTTTCTATATATGAAGATAACAACGATGACATATTGTTTAAATCATTTACAACAGCAGTCACATAACCAAAACCTAATGTTTTTTCAACCAGCTTGGTTCGACTATTACCTATATCTACATATAATCTCATTTCTTTAATCTTATTGTTAAATCACCACTGCTATATTTTGTTTTTTTGCCATTTACTATCATCAAGAGATTCCCATTATTATCGATACCATCTACAGTTCCTTCAATAATATTATCATTCAAATGAATAATGCCTTGTTTTCCTTTACTAACATCAAGCTTACACCATTCATCTATATACTCTTCGAATCCTTGTTTTTGATATGTAGATAATAATTCAAAAATATTGTTAATAAGAATAGCTGCAAGGGAATTTCTCGAAGGAAGGTAGCCATAAGCATTAGATAGGTCTGTAGTTTTTTGTTCAATTTGACATGAAAGTTGAGACGGTAAGTTAATATTAATACCAATGCCAATCACTACATCCACAGACCCAGCATGTTGGCCTCTGGATTCGATTAATATTCCACCTAATTTTGCACCATCATACATTATGTCATTTGGCCATTTTAGATTTATCCCGGCAGTTTCTGGTTTCGCTATACTTTTTGCTATAACAACACCAGTTGCAAGGGATAAAGCAGAAAAAGTTTTTGGAATATAATCAAAATGCCATCCCACTGACAAACACAAGCCTATACCTGGACCAGACAACCATTTATTACTTCCTCGACCTTTTCCTTCTGATTGATATTCTGTAAGTAACACATTTGCATGGATCGGAAAATTAGCTAACTGTTCCATTAAAAACTGGTTAGTAGATTTTGTTTGATATAATAATTCAAGTGACTGAAGACGCTCGTGCACGGAGGAGGACAACTGTTTTCGTATTATATTTTCATCTAGTAATTCAATTGGACTTGCTAGACAATAACCCTTGCCCTTTATAGATTTAATCTCAACATTTTTATTTTTAATTTTATTTATTTTCTTCCAAATTGCTGTTCTGCTCACCCCCGTCTTTTCTGCTAGTACCTGTCCAGAATATATTCCCCCATCTGCAAGCATCTTAAGAAGTTCAATTTCACTGGTTATCATTTAGTATATCCAGAGAGTTATATTTAGTAAATTTTGAAATAACCGCGATGAATTTTCTGGCTATCTGCTGGCTGCATATATATTTTATACAACAATTTTTGCAAACACAGATTGATAAATATTATCTATACGCAGACACATAAAAAAGTTAGCTTTATATACTCTATTTTTTATCATCCGATGCCGTGATATCGATAAACTCATCGGAGGATTTATCAGTATTTGGTCGGATAGTCGCATCTTCATCTGACTCGTCAAATAATCCAGGAATTAATGTAGCATCATCAGGTATTGATTCAGGATCATCATTGGCTGTACTTGATTGATTATTGCCATCAATTTCTTCAACTTTTTTTGCAGCAATATCAGGGCACAATGATTCATCGTCAGTAACATCAGCATCATAGGTACGATCCAGGTCATGACCTGGTAAAATTGTTTCATCATCACTATCGGGCAATGCTTCATCTTGAGAAATTACTGATTCTTCTGCGGCGAAATCAAAATCAAGTTCTGCATCTTCTTTTGCAAGATTACTTATAGCTTCATTTACATCAGACTCCTGTTCTAAATCATCTGCAGGAACATAGCCTGCCATAACTGTATTAGAAATTTTGGTCATTGCGGCCGCATCCAATTCAGGAATACTAAATTCAAATTCATACTTGTGTAATCTTACTGTATCACCATGCTTTAGCCTGACCTCACTAGTAATTGGAATATTATTAACAAACGTTCCATTAATACTACCCTGGTCCATAATCCAATAAGCATAATCCTTATATTCAATTATCGAGTGTCTACGTCCAATAGTGGTTTCAGGAATAACTATATAATCAATATTTTCTGAATCTTTTCCTACTACTCTTCCTAACATAGTAGCTTTGTTACCCAGCTGGTATCTCTTGTTTGTGGTATATCCATGAATATCTACAAGATATGCCTCACTTACTCCAACATTTAATCCATTACGCAAACTACGACTTCGCAAATACAACATCACTATCAATCCACAAAGAGTCACTATAAGAATAATAGCTGCCAAAATTATAATAATGGAACGCTTTTTCTCCTCTTGAGTAATTCGTGAGGACACCACACGAGGACTATTGTTAGCAGGTTGTTGCGTTACGGATTGAATTTCATTTTCTGCAGGAACGGACGGGATAATTGGAGCAATATCGATCGCATTCGAATTGTTTTCTATTGATTTTACTGCCAGTATATTTTTTAGGGTCGCTTCAAAATCAATCACATCTGAAATAGTGAGTTGTGTTATAGCAATTTGTTGGCCTAAAGCTTGAGTATCATAAAGACCTGTATTATTTTTCAGTAATATTTCAGATAATTCGATATTTGATTCTGCAATGTCAATTAAAATTGATTCTGTTAACAATCTGGAACTATTTTCTTTATCAATCGATTCAGGGTTATATCCATCTGTTACCAAGATTATTTTTTTATTTGCAGCTTGTTGACCCTTGTATTTAAGTTCATATACCGCACGTTCAACTGCTCTAACGATATTATTAGACTTGCCCTCATAATTCAGTGCGCTAAAATTTTCTTCCACCAGATATTGAGAAAATATATCTGTTTGGTTGAGTGGCAAAACTACATTGATATCTTCATCAAATATTAAAATACTAAAGTTTCCTGCATCCTCTTGTTGTGTTACAAATGATAATAAAGTTAATTTGATCCTGGATTCAGGATCAAACGATTTCATGCTTTCTGAATTATCTACTAATACAACATATTCTGTTTCTGTATAAATTTTTGATTGTGTTTCACTCAAAACACTATTAGTGCTGGTTTCCAACTGATTTTGTACAGACAGTAAATCTGTTGATGGCATAGATATATTTTGAATACTTGTTTCATCCATATTTCTATTATCTTGTGAAAATACATTTGTATTACACAAAACTGTAATA
>JBNMOP010000176.1:0-4333 GCA_051275005.1 Gammaproteobacteria bacterium
GGCTGGTTTCAGTGGTATTGTCGATATTATATGGGACGCCGTATTCCAGAAGAGGATTATCGACAGATTAAGCGATGGAAAGCGATTGTCAGGCATAGAGGCGCGATTAGAAAAAACTGTGAAAAGTATGATTTACAATGCCGACGAAAACAAAGGCAGGCGTTGTTACATTGGGCATACGATTCACGAGAAATCTAGTTCGGTTTAGATTATGTGTTATCGCGATAGATTAACCACTTTTAATATATTACTGATTACTTCCTCAGGCGCATCTTTGTAAATATTATGACCGCTATCTTTAATTACAGACTGCCAACTATTTTTACTGAGTTTAAGTAAATCTTTTTGCATATCACGCCATGCTGATTCAAGTGAGACACCATTAATCACGGGTAACTGAGTCTTCCCCCTGGTTAGTATTGCCAAAGGGATATCAGACATCGGGCCAGAGTGTTTTACTTCATACGCGCTTTGCTTAAAATATTTTAGTTCATTCATCTGTGCAAACACTGCTTTTCTACTCGAATTTAATGCGTACCAGCGTTTTTCAAAGTCAGTCATAGAAGCTGGTGCCAATTCTCTTCGGGTTATTTTCAAAGGTGGTTTATTTTTTATGTTATCGAGTTCTGATAGTCGATATATTTGATCTGGATGCGATGAATCAACTAATACGGCACCGACGATTTTATTTGGGTGAGTCGCAGCAAAATATCTTGCTGTAAATCCTCCGAAAGAATGGCCTACTAATACATAAGGTCCTGGAACTTCGGCGAATTCGAGCAACATATTTAGTTCATGTACTATTTGTGCCGTTGTTCTTGTACCAGGACCGGGGTCACTCCATCCATAACCGGCTCGGTCATATATACAGGTGCGGACATCTTTTGATAGGCTTTTTGCAAGTTTATGCCAATTAGCAGAAGAGTCAGCAATCCCAACATCAATTAGTACTGTTGGTGACTTATCTCCAAAACAATCGATATACATCACATGCATACCAAGATTTATAAATTTTCCGGGAGGATGAAATGGTTTGTATTCATTAGCCGGCACTGCACTGGCATAGCTCAACATAAACCAACAGAAAAAGTAAAAAGTTTTTTTATTATTTAACATAAAATGTATTCCTGAATTTATGGTTTTACACTATCAGTTTCTGCTTCTATTACCTTTTTTAATGCCTGCTCCATTATTGAACGGGCATGGCCTGTCAAATTTCCAAGCAATTTATGTAAATCACCATCCTTTTTAAATCTGGTGGCGCATTCATCACTATATATTTCAAATTGAATTAATTTCAGGATCATGCTTGAAAGATGCTGTGGACATTCACATTTGATCGTAGCTGAAGCGGAAGATAGTTTAATTAATTCATTATTAGAATATGTTCTTAACGGGGCTTTACTATCTAGGTCAGAAACAAAATTATTATCCTCAGAGATATTATTTTCTGTAATTAAATCATTTATTTCTTTGTTTAGATGGTCAATGGTTATAGGTGCTTGTATATAGGTAAAATCAGTTTTTCTTAATAATTTCTTTGCCGCACTATTAGTGAATCCATATATCAACATTAATTGTTTTGCGCCTGAGTTTTTGAATAACGCACCAATTTTTTTAACGTGGTCTCCCTGTATAGCTGGGCATTCATATATCAATACATCTATCGCATCGTCTTGTTTGTTTGCAGTGAAATCAGTTTCATTTCGATACAATCCTGTGAAGCTATAATCTGATTCAGCGATATCGAAATGTTCAAGTTGTAATGATAAAACCTCGCCAATCACAACGACACGTACGTTCTTTTTTGTGTCATCTGACTTTGTGCGGATTTTATTTTGATCATGTATTTCCAAACGTTCGATTAATTTCTCATTAGCGAGTGGGGCTATGCTGCCAATAGAGTGGCCTCTGTCGACCAACATCTTTAACAATGTCAGTCTATTGATATCATCGTTTCGGTATTGGCGATCAGAATTATTTGAACGAATTGGTACTACAACGCTATAGCGTCTTTCCCAAATGCGTAATGTATCAATCGGTATATTGGTAATACGCGAAACTGCACCGATCTTAAAACTAGTTAAAGTCTCAGTAGTAGGGTTTGCGGAGTTAGTCATAATTAATAATTCTCATATTTGGATGACTCCATGGTAGACAAAGACTGGACAGATGTCGATTAAGCCGAGGAAAAATAACTACCATTATTTGAATAAAATGATAAAAATATTATAAGTATATGAAAAATATATATATATAAGAAATATTATTGTCATGGACAAAAAATAGAATGCTAGGACAATCATCAAGGTTTGAATAAGATGCAAATGCTATTATCCCTAAGCAAGAAATATTTTTAATATTAATTACGAAAATTTAACGAGGTTTTAATGGTTAATCACACGATGGACCTGGATGAGATAATTAAATCTCGTCGCACGATCCACGATTTCATTTCTGAACAGGTCCCAGAACTATCGGTAATTAAAGATGCATTGGCGACAGCGTGTTGGGCGCCAAACCATCATCTTTCTGAACCATGGCATTTTTATTCATTAGGACAGGAAACAGTAAGTAGTATTTGTGAGCTGAATAAGGAAACGCTAATTGAAACAAAGGGGATAGAGGCTGCTGAAAAGAAGTATAAACGTTGGATGGAGATACCGGGCTGGTTACTTGTGACCTGTCAAAAATCAAATGACGAGTTACTCTTTCAGGAAGACTATGCTGCTTGTTGCTGTGTTATTCAAAACATGATGCTTTGCCTATGGGATAAAGGCATCGGTACAAAGTGGTCGACAGGTCCGGTAACTCGTGAAGATCGATTTTATGATTTAGTTTGGGTTAATAAAGACCTGGAAAAAATTGTTGGACTAATTTGGTATGGTTTTCCAGCTGAGGTACCGAAGACTATACGAAAATCATTACAACAAGTTATGACAGAGCTACCTTAAGTAAAGAACGAGAAACGGCATCCTTCATCTATTGCTTCATTTACTGGTACCATTGGTGCCAGCTCTACTATTTTTTAAAAAAAAATGGAAGGTTGCCTATTGTATTATGATCGCAACGATGCTCGTTGATCTTGACCATTTACTCGCTGATCCAATATACGATCCCAATCGATGTAGTATTGGATTCCATCCACTGCATGAATTTATACCGGTTATTATTTATGGCGTAATTTGTTTTATCAAACCATTACGTTATATTGGTATCGGACTGATTATTCATATGGCACTGGATTCAATCGACTGTATGGCAAGTAACGGTGTCTGGTATGTTTAGAAACTAACTAAATTCTTCTGATGCAGCGGCTCGACCAATTTGCATTGCAACTTCTCGCCATTTTCGACCTTCAATGTATTGATGCATAGCGGCTGACTCTTGTTCAAGTTCAGACATACGCGCATTTACAATATCGCCAATACTGATCACACCGGCTAAGTAGTCGTTATCATCAACAACAGGTAGATGGCGAATACGTTTTGAACTCATTACGGCCATTAATGTGGCGAGACTATCTTCCGGGTGACTAACAATAACATTGCATGTCATGAAATCCTTGACGGGTTTATTCAGTATAGGTTGACCCGTTGTGGAAATACCATTGACGATGTCGCGTTCAGATAGAATGCCTGTAATCTTTCCCTCTAGGTTAAGCACAATAAGACTGCCAATTCTATTTTCTGTCAGGATCTTGCAAGCTTCAGAGATTAAAGTCTCCGGTGTTATTGTATGAATTTCTGTGCTTTTAGTTTTTAATATTGTTGCAGCCGATATAGACATATCTAAATTTTGCTGCTGAATTATCTTAGCCAGGTTATCTATTAATTGTGTAGAAAATAAATTAAGAATAGGGATGATCTGGTGCTTATTCAGGAAAAAACCCAATGGACCATACTTCGGTGTGTATTCATATCGAATCTTGATTACGACATTTTTTTGTTTTTGCACCATACTGGTTGTGCGGCGCAGGTAAGTCACTGGTAATAGGTAATTTTCCCCCCGCACTTGCATGGTGAAATGAGATTGTGGCTCCCATTCTATGCACTCTTCTTCCCATGAACCGCTGATTCTATGGTGCATGCGTCTTATCATACCCAGACCTTCACCCGACAGTACTTCAACACGGATAATGTCAGGTCCTGCATCAGCAAAACACTTTATATCAGTGAGTATTTGCCAGATGGTTTCCAACTCGCCTTTTACACGTTTATCGTTTTCTAGTGTCAGCATGATAAATAATATTTTATATCCAAGGGTAATGGATTGCTTGCCTTTGATTGTAATACCTAATTCGGACAATGGATATGTCGGATTAAATGATGCA
>JBNMOP010000177.1:0-4325 GCA_051275005.1 Gammaproteobacteria bacterium
ACCAAGAGTAGTGCTATTTATGACACTTTGATTATGACCCAATTGAGCAAGCAACCAATTATTCATATCACTTATACTGGCATTTGCACCAGCAGCTGGTGCGATCTTGTAGTAATTTTCGTTTACTGTTACAGGTTCCCACTGTTTATCTTCATTTTTCCGAACATGAGGATTCGCGCGATTTTTGTTATTAATGAATTTGTTTATTCCATAGGACGCATTCTTCATATTCAATGGATCAAATAAATTTTGGCTGACAAAATTCTCAAAAGTCTCGTTGCTAACGACCTCGATAATATCTCCAACCAAACTAAAAACGACATTTTGATAGCCGTAACAAGTGGCAGGAGCACACACAAATGATACCTTATTAAATTTTTGCAGTATTTTTTTATAACCAACATTATCTTCTATCAAGTTTGTATAAGCATGCGGGACGAGGCCAGTCCTATGTGACAATAAATCTTGAATTGTCAGCGCCTGTGTATACTTTGGATTCTTAAATTTTATATGCTCCAGGTATTTCGTTATTTTACCATTCCATTGTAATTTGTTATTTTGCACTAGAGAACCGATTGCAGCAGAGGCGAGAGACTTTGATACAGAGGCTAACCTAAAAACAGTTTCCGGATTAATTGCATCTATACTACCCATTTTTGAAATGCCATAACCCTTGGTTAGAATAGTCTTGCCGTTAACAACTACAGTTATAGCAAGCCCTGGCGTATCCTTTGCAATGACGGATTCGATATACTCTTCAAATTCCTGTTGAAAATTTGTTTCGGGAATTATTGGTGCTAGAGTAACGGATAATTGAGCATTAGCAGGCAGCGCTAATAATATTGTCAGGCCAAGAAATATAATTAATAGAAATTTCATGCAGGCATACTAGCCTAAATCGATGTCTGTGTAATAGTCAATAAGGGACGATAGTTAACTCCTACTGCAAACTATCAATAAATTTCACAATATACTAATGAAGCAAATGCAGATGGTAAGAATGGATTTCTCACTGTGGCGCGAGTTTCACGATAAACGCTTCATCTGCCCCACCACCAAACGCGTCTGAGGCTGGCCTTGTTACGTTAAAGTCAGGTGATTCCGTACGTCCCGAAACCAGAATATTTCCAAAGCTGTCCACAGTAATCGCTCGCCCGCGCTCGTATCCGCTACCTCCTAGATAACTTGAATATAACAATTGACGTGCCATAGGATCGAGTTTCATGACTATGGTATCTGCACTACCACCTGCGTAGTGTTCTTGCAGAGGCTGATATGTGGGGAAATCAAGTGAAGTCGTATACCCAGTCAGGTAGATGTTTCCATCCGCATCCAAAGCGAGCCCTCGGCCATAATCACTACCGCTACCCCCTAGATATGTCGAATAGCGTAGACCCGAACCAGATGCGTTCAATGACGTTAAAAAGATGTCGTGAGTAGCACCAGCAAAATTGGCCTGCAAGGCATTTAATATAGGAAAATCATGTGAACGCGTGTATCCCGTAATAATGACATTGCCTGATGCATCCACTGCAATGGCTCTACTTTCATCGTCCCCGCTTCCTCCTATGAAGGTTGAGTAAACAAGTGCTGACCCAGCGGCATTTATTTTTAGGACTATTGTGTCGTCCCCATCACCACCTCGAAACGTCGGTTGAATTGCGCCCACCGTTGGAAAGTCTGGTGAGTTACTCAGTCCGGTTACATAAGCATTGCCTTCAGTATCAGTGGTGATTGCATGGCCAATATCGTTTTCCCGTCCACCCAGGTAGGTTGAATAGATGATCTTCGATCCATCCGCGCTGACCTTGGTCACAAAAGCATCCAGTTTACCAGAAAATTTGGGCATAATTGGATTCAACACAGGGTAGTTTGCTGACTCTGTCCTGCCAGTGACATAGACATTACCGCTACTATCCAGGGCCATGGAGCGAGCCTGGTCGTATTCACTGCCACCAAGGTATGTTGAATAAATCAGAGCCGAACCGTCGGCATTGAGTTTACTTATAAAGACATCATCGGAGCCTCCTCCGTAACGTGACTGTATAGGATTGAGTGTGGGAAAATCATTCGCTTCGGTGCGGCCTGCGACATATGCATTTCCTGATGAATCGACTTTAATATAATGTGCGGTAGAGGTTTTGTTGCCGCCAAGATAAGTCAAATAGATTAACCGGGTTCCCGTGGGATCGAGCTTGGCGACAAAGGCCAATCGATTCCCTTCAACATCAAACATACTCGCAGGATAGGAAAGGCTATCATTACTTATGGGTAGATTCGGGGACGAAGACCCCCCGGTTATGAAGATGTTTCCCTCCATATCCGTGGTCATACTAATAATTTCTTCCTCACCCCTGCCACCAAAAAAGCGTGAAAAATGCAGTATCGGGTCGAGAATTACCGTGTGATCACTCTGGTATTCGGATAACGAAAAACTGACACCACCAATATCATTCAGTAATTGTTTGGCAGTTACCGCATGTCGTTGTCCCTGGATGTCCTGATACGCAGCAGGGATCTGTTGAACAATTGAACCACCACCGATGACAAATTCTACATTATTTCCTTCAATCAATGACGACTCGTCAATGCCTGTGAAATCCAGTTTAATCTGACTTGGATCTGCGCCTGGTGCGATAATAAAGTCGTATTCCAACAATCCTTTATTATCGTAAAACAACAGATCAATGCCCTGATAGAGATCCCGGTAGCGTACCTTTGCGTAGTGAGAAATCTGGTTGTTCCAAAAAGAGGGATCACTGCCGACGAGATAATGAGTCTGGGTGCTCTGGGGTTCCTCGCCGATGATTTGAGTCGCTGGATTGGCATTGCTGAAACGCATCCGTACTGGCGTAACAACGTCAGGCAGATTAAATATCACTTCTTGTTGCGTTAGAAAAAATCTGATTTGTCCGTAGTGCGCCAGAAATTCTACTTCAGGCTCCGACTGCCCATGGTTTTTCTCAAACGTGAAGGGTAAGGTTAGTTTGCGCTGTTCGAGTGTGCCACCTAAGCCCTCCTCTTCCATATAAACTGATTTTGCTTCACTGGGGTAAGATGAAATTATCTCTTCATCAAGCTTGTTTGAATTCAGTTCATCCTTAACACCATTCCACACTGTTTCTTCAGCAGTTACATAATTAACTAAACAAACAACTAGAGTAATTAGAACGAAGATAAATTTACAAACTTTCATGAATGTTCTCCAATTCGGAATTAAATCTTAACTGTGACTTATATTAATCGCCTTATCTGTGTAAGTTACGCTTGGCAATCATAATTATCAACTGACGCAAATTCGAATTTTGAAATATCATCCTGGTAAGCCTGAAATAGAATAGATTAGAATTTATATCATTTAATTTGTGCCGATGTATTTAGATAATAATGGGCGACTTGGTTAGTAATGATCTTAAATTATGAAATTAACGTAAACGAGATAGAAAATCTATTTAATTTGATCTGGAGAAAATTATTTTTAATAATAATTGTTTTTTTAACTGATTATAGAGACTCTATTCAAGACACTTGAATATTTTATTTTATGAAGAATTCTTGCAATAATATAAGTTAATCTTTCTGGTTTAATATATTTACATCGCGTCTCGGATAAGGTATCTCGATATTATTTTCTTTCATGACATTCCAAATCAAGTGCATGAGATCAGCGCCTACTCTATTTTTTCCATCATCAATACCTTCCATCCAGAACTCAACGAGTATATTTATTCCTGATTCACCGAAGTTTAATATTTCAGCATCGGGACGTTCTTCAATGGGCAGATCATCACCACTTAGTACTTTTGGGTGACTCGCTACTACTTCACGAACCAATTTAAACAATAAATCCAAGTCAGTGTCATAAGCTACGGTAAATTCGATTGGATAGCGTTGTTTTTTATTTTTGTGCGTCCAATTGACAAAATTCGTTGTAATAAATTGCTCGTTAGGAACCATGATGTCCTTGCCATCATAGGTTTCTAAAATTGCAAATCGCATATTCAATTCACGGATCTCACCAGAACGACCATCCTCCAATTGAATGTAATCCCCTACTGTGATGGAACGATCTAACAGGATAATAATCCCGGAAATGAAATTTGATGCAATTGATTGCAATCCAAATCCTAGTCCAACTCCTAATGCGCCCCCAAATACTGCAAGGGCAGTAAGGTTTATCCCCATAAGTTGTAACAGTAAAATAAATATGGCTACAGTAATTGTCACTTGAAATAATTTGGCAAAAACTTCTCTCGTACCAATCTCAAGGTCGTCTTGACTACGAATAATCTGAATACCAATATTATTAGAAATTCGGCCAATCC
>JBNMOP010000178.1:0-4305 GCA_051275005.1 Gammaproteobacteria bacterium
TGGATTCGTTAAAACTTTACAGACTCATCAGTTGTCTTCCCCGTCTCTTGGGTAGCAACTGATTAAACTAAATAAGAGAATAAGCATGTAGAACCGAGGACGGATGGTTTGCGGACGCGGGTTCGACTCCCGCCGCCTCCACCAATTAGCCACCGGGCAATGATGCCTGGTGGCACTCCATTAAAAATATTTTTTATACAGTAAATTAATTCTGACCAAATTAATTTATTAAATTCAACGTGAAATCACTGCGGCTTTGTAAATGAAAAATGACAGCACTAATGGCATATGGTCAGTTACCTTCTCTAGCCACATACTGGAATTCAAAGGTGTACTAATACTAGAAGATGGACGAATTTTGGGTGGAGACGAAAATTTTATCTATTCTGGTCGTTATAAAATTAAAGATACAGAAATAAAGATGAAGGTGCGCGTAAAAAAATACAATAAGTATTTAAAAACATTACTACCAAATGAATATATCCTTTCGTTACACGGTGAAGTTAATGACAATAAACTTCAATTAATTGGTAATCCAGATATCAAAAAAAATATGGAAATAAAAGCCATTGCTTTTAAACAATCAGAATTATCTTTAACATAAACCTAAGCGTTAGTGCGTTAGTGCGTTAGTGCGTTAGTGCGTTAGTGCGTTAGTGCGTTAGTGCGTTAGTAAAGTGTACTCACGTATAGCCTGATTATCCTCTAAGTGGGGTATATACTGCCCTTATGGATAATTATATTTCAATTGTTATCTTCTGCTTTGTAGGCGCAGTAACACCAGGACCCAATAATATTATGCTTATGACCGCTGGACTTAATCATGGCATAAAGAAATCTCTTTCACATTATCTTGGTGTTATTGTTGGTTTTCCAATTATGGTGATAATTATAGGCTCAGGATTGGGCGCCATGTTTCTTACATATCCTTTATTCCACAAAACAATTAAAATTATTGGCATCACCTATTTAATATACTTGGCATTGAAAATAGCGAACACCAAACGTCCAAACGCTAACGAAGAGTTAAAAAAACCATTTACTTTTATTCAAGCAGCAGCATTTCAATGGGTAAATCCTAAAGCCTGGGCAATGATTGAAGATCGGGGTCAGATCTTGAATCTTGAACGCAGTAGACATTGACAATTTATTTGCGATTCATTAATTAAAATCCAATAAGAATAAACAAGGAAATTTATTATGGCTGGAATTTTCCGGAGGTAGAAATCAAATTATGTACACGTCCTTCAAAATAAACAGGTCTCCCCGATTGTTTCTGTGTTAAGGTGCCCGCATCTGGTCACCCTGCAATTATAGAAAGTGGGTATCCAGAGCGTCATCATTAGTTGTAAGTTCGCCTCACTCTCGTTGCCTGTCACATGGCAACTCATGTTCCGAGTCCAACTGTCCCTCCTTCGTTGAGAGCCAATTATTGCTTGCCGCACACACAGGCGAAGCTATGACTGCGCCCCGGATTGAATGTTAGACACGCGTCTAATAATCAACGGTGCACTGTCTCTTGGCCATAACAATACCCGCTGCCCGTACATATGTTTAGCAAAATATAGCTAGCTGAGAAATAACGGAGCAGCAATTAAATTCAGGACGATATAATGACATTTAACACACTTGGGCTCTCCGAGCCTCTACTACGCGCCGTACATGCCACTGGCTATACCGTGCCAACCCCGATACAGACTCAATCTATCCCTGCCATATTACTGGGCAAGGATCTCATGGCCGCAGCACAAACCGGCACAGGTAAAACCGCCGGATTTACCCTGCCCATGCTACAACGGCTTGATAACAATACTCCGGCAAAGGCAAATAGCACACGGGCACTGGTACTCACACCCACCCGCGAACTCGCCGCACAAATTCAGGATAGTGTAGTGACTTACGGTAAATTTCTTAAATTACGATCAACCGTGGTATTCGGCGGAGTCAAGATCAATCCACAAATGATGCAGTTACGTCGTGGCGTTGATGTGCTGGTGGCGACCCCCGGCAGACTGCTCGATCTCTATCAACAGCGTGCTATTCGCTTTAATGATGTCGAGATACTGGTGCTGGATGAGGCTGACCGCATGTTGGACATGGGTTTCATAAACGACATTCGAAAAATCATGCAGTTGTTACCGGTAAAGCGACAGAACCTGCTGTTCTCTGCAACCTTCTCCCGCGAAATTCGCGAACTTGCAAAAAGTGTCACCAACAACCCTACCGAAATCGATATTTCCCCGCGCAATTCTGCGGTTGAGATCATTGAACAGAAGGTTCATACAGTGGATAAGGCACGGAAGGCAGAATTACTTAGCCATTTGATTCGTACAGATAACTGGCACCAGGTACTGGTCTTCAGTCGAACCAAGCATGGCGCAGATAAACTGGTTAAACGATTGAACAAGGATAATATCCATGCGGCAGCCATACACGGCAATAAAAGTCAGCCGCAAAGAACCAAGGCGCTGGCCAGTTTCAAACAGGATAAAATCCAGGTACTGGTCGCGACTGATATCGCCTCCAGGGGTATAGACATCGATCAACTCTCTCATGTGGTCAATTTTGACTTACCCAATGTGCCGGAAGACTACATTCATCGCATAGGCCGTACCGGTCGTGCTGGCGCCAGTGGTACCGCAATATCCCTGGTAAGCGCAGATGAATTCAATCAACTGCAGGACATCGAGCGGCTAATTAAACGCAAGATTATCCGAGAAGACATCGAAGGCTTTACACCGACCCATACAGTTCCGGAGTCTACTGCTGCCAGGACCGCCAAGCCGGGGAACAGCAGACCGGGTAACAAGGCCGGCGCAAACAAATTTAAACACCGCAACGGCCCGCGAAATAATTCCAGTAAACCACCATCGCGTGGCGGGTATCGCCAAGCCAGGGCGTCCAGCCCGGCTTAACAGGCAAATAGTGCCGGAGTGATTTATTTTTAATCACTCCCACGCCTTTTATTGTCAAGCTGTTTGAATTTCTAAAGTTTGGTATTCCACAATCCTGTTTTTTCCCTCTTCCTTGGCACGATAAAGTGCCTCATCGGCCTTTTTAAAGAGCGTGGCGGTATCAGTGCAGTCTTTGTTTATCTGCGCAACACCAATACTCACGGTAAACCGTATCTCCTCATTACTGTCAGAAACAACATGAGTCTTTTCAATGGTGGTTCTTAATCGCTCTGCAATCAAACGTGTTTGATGTTCACTTTCACGTGGCACTACAACCAGGAATTCTTCACCGCCAATGCGACCGATATCATTACCATGCCGTAATGCCGTTTGACAGATTTCAGACATTTTGCATAACACCTTGTCACCCATAGCATGGCCATGGGTATCGTTAATTATTTTAAAATTGTCGACGTCCATCATGATAATAGACAACTGGCCTTTTCCTGGTGGCATGTTGGCAATTAATTTATCCATCAGGTTGAAGATATAACGCCTGTTATACAATTGTGTCAATGGATCCTGGTAAGACAGGTTCATAAAACCGCGGGCAATTCGTCGTTGATACGCGATGAATAATACGAATCCCAGTAATATAACTAGCCCGATTATTGTAAGATATTTCTGAATTTCAGTTTTCTGTTGTTGCTTGTCCAATTTAATTTCATCAAGCAATGTTTGTTTTTGCAGGCGTTCAATCTCAAGGTCCTTACCCTGGCTATCCATAGTGGTCTGCAAGTAAGCCATACGTTTGGATGCATGTTCTTCATAACGTCTCAAATATGACTCATGAAACTGTGCCATAAGAGCAAAGGCATTTTTAAATAACCCTTCAGAAGCGAGGATTACCGCCTCCAGTTGTAATAACTCCAACTGCCAGGTTGTATCACTGAGCATGGGCACTTGCTCTGACATTGCTTTGGCCAATTCCAGGCTTTCCCTTGCCTCGACAATGGAGTCCATTTCAACCAGGCATAGTGCCTTCTTTTTATAAATCTCAATCTTGTAATCATCAAGACCGGGGAATACCAATGCCTCACTTATAGCATTCAGACTTAATGAACATTCACCCATTTCTGCAAGGGTCATCGCCACACCATACCAGGACAGAAATTCATGGTGAGAGTCAGTGCTATATGTGAATATCTCCCCAGCTTTGTGATAGTGAGATAGAGCAAGTTCCGACTTCCCCCACGACCGGTATGTGTTCGCCAGGGCGTAGATAGATTCAGCCATATAGGCCTTGTTCCCCAGGTACTCATAAGATTCAATAGCCAACGAAAAGTACATCTCAGATTTTTCAAATTCACCAAGATACCCATGCACTGCACCATAGGCCATATCAACCATC
>JBNMOP010000179.1:0-4052 GCA_051275005.1 Gammaproteobacteria bacterium
CTAAAAAGGAATATCTGCATGCCATTAAACTTATTCAGCAGGATATGTTACGGCAATGGGAGGCTTGATGATTCGTGGGGATCTGTCAGACTCTGACCCTAAATATTTTTTAGACATCTTTCCGCCGAATGTAGTGTACCAATAATGGGCTAGCGACAATTAGCCAAATCACGGCCATGGTTACCATCCAATATTCGGGACGAACCGATGAGAACCAATGCTTTGTTGGCGAGAGAGGACTAACAATGAATGTTCCTAGAACTGCTAACAGAGTGAGTAGGCCAGTTCGTATAGCGCCTAGAGTAGCACCAACTACGGCTCCTACCAATGCCAGAAAGCACAGTGATATTGCTGGTGTGAAAGCAGCGGCGCTTGGGACAAACGCTATAAGGGCGATTGCCAAGCTAATAGAGCTAAGGGTTATTCCATTCTTATTGTTAGCCAATCTGCCGCTCCCTTAGTGCCTAACGTTTTTTCTAACCCGCGCCGCCATAAAAATAACCGCGTAGCGCCGCTACTCTTTCCGGCGTCGGGTTAAGAATCTTGTTAGCTGATGAGCCTATCATAATCTGAATGACTTCCAATCCAGAACCAAACCACATCAGATTCTGCTTCTATACCTAATGCTCGGTAGTGAATACCAATGCGAACCGACCTGTTATTTTTGACTTTCTTAAATTGAAGGGAGCGATGGGAAGGGTCTTCATTGAGTAATTGATACTTCTTCCTTGCTAAATTTTGGATTGATTCGGGCAATTTATTGAAACTAACCCAGAAGTCCGGAGTGGTGAAATGCTTCACATTTCTTTCGTTTCTCCGGATTGGTGGTGTTTTAAAGCAGTTGCCCCGAGTTCATGCAACTTTCCAGACTCGATATCCTGTTCTATCTGGACGTCCCAATTCTTTGCATCAAACTCATTAAACCATGTACGGAATTCTTTAAGTTCGGAAGTTGGAAGACAGGCCACAGCATTTTCGATTTCTTTTGCAGTATTCATTACAATTGCTCCTATAGGGCTTAATTTTACTCTTTTTCTATTGCTTGTCACTATTCTATATTCAGCTAACTAGTTGCTAACGTGCCATTTTGGCACGTTAATTTTCTATTATAGTGTGCCATATTGACACAAATATCCGGGTGATATGTTGAATAGGGTGCCAAAATATACGAGTCACGAGTTGCAGGTCAGCTTGTCGAGAATTTTGAAAGATACATGCTGTATCGTTTTTCATTGTAATCCCCATACCAGTAATGCGAGATAAATGCATTTTGTCTTTTGGTCAGAATGTATCAGGTTTTCGGTAAAATCAAGCTATATCTGGATCTTGATAAATAGATTATGTGTTTAATAACAAATATTGGTATTGTCTATTTGTGTTACCCCGACTATTAACTACCTAACGTTATTATAATTTGTATGAAATTAGATATTTACCACATCGATGCCTTTGCCAAGCTGCCTTTTGAAGGTAATCCAGCGGCAGTTGTTCCACTGGCAGAATGGTTAGGTGATGAGCTTATGCAGTCCATAGCACAACAGAATAATCTTGCTGAAACAGCGTTCTTTGTACCGCATGAAACGGGATACCAGATACGATGGTTTACGCCGACTGTTGAAATTGACCTTTGCGGTCATGCAACGCTGGCCTCTGCATATGTTTTGTTTAATTCGCTGAGAGTAGTTTCGAATACAGTAATGTTTACGTCCCATTCCGGTACGGAACTGTCTGTTAGTAAGGATAACGAGTTGTTGACGCTGAATTTTCCGGCTCAACCGGCGGTAGAATGTGAAACGCCGAATGGATTAGTTAAAAGTTTGGGCGTAACGCCTAACCATTGTTTGAAAGGCGAAGATTATATTGCAGTGTTTGATAATCAAGATGATGTGGCGGGAATTATTCCGGATTTTGAAGGATTAAAAGAGCTGGATCTTCGTGGAGTAATGGTGACGGCATCGGGTAATGACTACGATTTTGTACTACGGTTCTTTGCCCCTAAAGTGGGCATACCAGAAGACTCTGTGACGGGTGCTGCGTTTACGCGACTCATTCCTTATTGGGCTGAAAGGTTGGGTAAGTCCACATTGACAGCAAAGCAGATATCAAGCCGTGGTGGGGAGGTATGGTGTGAGTTGAAGGATGACAGGGTTTTGATTTCTGGAACGGCGAGGCAATATTTGGTTGGGACGATAGAGATATAAGAAAGGAACATTAACTCTGTAAGTGTTGTTTATTATTGGATTCTGGCTTTCGCCAAAATGACGAATTTAGGAAATATTTTACTAATTTAGAGGATTCATAGATTTAAAGTGAGCGAGAGTGAATATTAAAAATCATTTTGAATTAATGGCGAGTTATAACATCCGGATGAATGTTCAGGTGTATCAGGCGGCATCGAAATTGAGTAATGAAGACTTAACTAAGAATGCGGGTGCCTTTTTTGGTTCTGTGATCGGGACATTAAATCATATGGTTGTGTGTGACCTGATATGGCTTGCTCGATTCAAGCCTCATAAAGATACTTATCATTCTCTTGATGGGTTGTCGAAATTTCCTACGCCCGAATCGTTGGATCAGGTGTTGTATTTAAATTTTTCAGATCTTGAAGGCGTTAGGGTAAAACTCGACGCGATAATTCAGCGATGGATTGTTGATGAGACTAAGGAAGATGACTTTGTAGAAGAGCTTCTTTATAAAAATATGAAGGGGATTACCAGTAAGCGGGATTTTGGTGAGCTGGTTTCGCATTTGTTTAATCACCAGACCCATCACAGGGGGCAGGCGAGTACGTTATTAAACCAATTTGGAGAAGATATTGGTGTAACGGATTTTTTGATTGATATACCAGATAGTCATATAGTATCAGATTAACTGTAAGGCGATTGTGGTCTCATAGTTGTACTGAAATGGTAATTACCTGGAGCATTATCATGCATAAAATAAAAATTAGAATGGGCTTTATGGCCGCTTTATTTTTTCTCTCTAGCTTGTCATGTTTTGCCCAGGATTATCCAGTTGATACGGTTACCATCATTACACACTCCAGCCCAGGTGGTGGTAGTGATGTGTTCTTACGAGAGTTGTCTCGTTATCTTGCCCCGGAACTGGGTGTCAATATTGTCATTAAAAATGTAACCGGCGGGTCAGGTGCCACGGCCATTGCAGAATTGGCAAATGCCAAGGCAGACGGTTCAAAGTTCTATGCGACGACGCCTACCTTTATTTATACGTCGTTGCTTTCGCAACCAGCGTTTACGTATAAGGATGTAGAGCCACTGGTGAATCTCTTTACCGATCCCGAGTTGATTTACACTGCTGCCAACAGCCCTTATAAGACACTGGATGATGTTCTGGCTAAGGCCCGTAGTTCGCGAGGCACCTGGGGGGCTGCGAATCCTGCATCATTAGAACGCCAGGCATTGGAACAGTTGAAATCGGCGACGGGGGTAAACGCAGCAGTGGTTAGTCATGAAGGGGGCGGGGATTTAATTATTAATGTATTGAACGGCACCCTGGATATTGGTGTCGGTGAGGCGCAGGAGTTGAAGTCGCAATTGGAGGCGGGCAGTTTAAGGGTGTTGGCAACGTTTAGTGATCGACGCTTATTGCAGTTTCCTGATGTACCTACGGTGCAAGAGTTGGGACATAAGGTGGTGGTTCGTAAGTTCAGAGGGATTGCGGCACCGAAAGGTTTACCGTCGGAGATTATTAAGCGATGGGAAGTGGCGATTCAGGCTGTGCTAAATAATCCGGAATATCAGAAGTCTTATTTGGCAGATAATTTACGTCCTGATTTTCTGGGTAATACTGATTATAAAATATTCATTGATAGTTTTGTGTCTGAAACGGAAGGGTTTCTGCGTAATGCGGGCATTATTGAGTAGTAAAGCTTTAGGGTTCTCTTGAGTATCATTAAGGTTAATACCAGCAGTTAATGATTTGTTGTCTTATTGGATTCTGGCTTTCGAGGGTGTCGCTAAAGACATAAATTTCATATCCAAAGATATTCTTCAGTATGCTGGTTCAAACTGTTTAATTTTCCACGCCCGTGA
>JBNMOP010000180.1:0-3956 GCA_051275005.1 Gammaproteobacteria bacterium
CACGATGCGTCTCGGTGGACAAGAATGTTGTCTCATAGAAAACACATTGGCACATTTTCTGTATCAGAAGGATACAATTGTTGAACGGCACCGTCATAGGTATGAGTTTAATAACAATTTCCGTCAACAACTTGAAGATAAAGGAATGGTAATATCCGGTGTCTCAATGGATGGTAAATTAGTGGAGATCATAGAATTATCAAATCACCCCTGGTTTGTAGCCTGCCAATTTCACCCGGAATTTACCTCCACCCCACGCGATGGCCATCCATTGTTCACAGGATTTGTCCGGGCTGCCTTGAATTACCAGATAACGAAAACCAGGGAGCTAAAAGGTGCAGTTGTGTAACTATGATGTAGGGTTAGACAAGCCTTTTTTCTTGATTGCAGGTCCATGTGTAATCGAAAGTGAGCAACTGGTGTTCGATACCGCTGGTAAATTAAAAGAAATTACCAAATCGCTAGACATTCCTTTCATATTTAAATCATCCTTTGACAAGGCAAATCGATCTTCCCATAAAAGCTTTAGAGGTCTTGGGATCGAAGAAGGATTAACCATACTTGCAAAGGTCAAAGCAGAACTTGGATTAACGGTACTTACAGATGTTCATGAAGATACGCCTCTCAATGAAGTATCTGCGGTTGTTGATATATTACAGACTCCGGCATTTCTATGCAGACAAACTAATTTTATCCAAAATGTTGCAGAGCAAGGACTACCTGTAAATATTAAAAAGGGACAATTTCTCTCACCATGGGAAATGAAATCAGTTATTGAAAAGGCCAGATCAACAGGGAATGAAAAAATTATGGTATGTGAACGAGGAGCCAGTTTTGGTTATAATAATCTGGTTTCAGATATGCGTTCGCTAGTAGTAATGCGGGAAACTAAATGCCCGGTGATTTTTGATGCGACCCACTCTGTACAGTTACCTGGAGGCCAAGGCGACAAATCAGGAGGAGAACGTGAGTATGTCCCAGCGTTAGCCAGGGCAGCAATGGCAGTTGGAATATCAGGGCTATTTATTGAAACACACCCAAATCCAGATGAAGCCCTAAGCGATGGTCCAAATTCATGGCCGTTGGTCAAGATGCACGCCTTACTTGAATCGCTAAAGGCTATTGATGAGGTTGTAAAAAACGGCATACTTGATCAATAGTTATATTGATTGTTAAATAAAACATGAAGGTTATATAAACAATGTCAAAAATAATAAAAGTTATAGCAAGAGAGATTTTGGATTCCAGGGGAAATCCTACGATAGAGGCAGATGTATATACTGAGCAGGGTAATATTGGCAGTGCGATGGTCCCATCTGGTGCTTCTACCGGGGCACGTGAGGCATTGGAATTACGAGATAAAGATCCGGAACGCTATCTTGGAAAAGGCGTATTAAAAGCAATTTATAATATACATACTCAGATTGCGCCACATATTACAGGTATAGAAGTCACCGAGCAGGAAAATCTTGATAATGCCATGATAGATTTGGATGGGACTGAAAATAAAAGCAAGCTTGGTGCGAACGCTATACTAGCGGTATCGATGGCTGCGGCCCATGCAGCGGCTGCTGATAATAATTTACCACTCTATCAATATCTTGGTGGCGCTGACAATTACACAATGCCTGTACCGATGATGAATATCATCAATGGAGGTGCACATGCTAATAACAGTGTAGATATGCAGGAATTTATGATTTTGCCAGTTGGGGCAGAATCCCTTGTTGAGGCAGTCCGTTATGGTGCTGAGATATTTCATACTCTAAAGTCTGTTTTATCCAAAAAAGGGCTAAATACTGCGGTTGGGGATGAAGGTGGTTTCGCCCCTGATTTGTCATCTAATGAAGAAGCAATCGAAGTAATTCTTCAAGCAATAGATGAGGCGGGATTTAAAGCAGGTGAACAAATTTTACTGGGGCTAGATGTTGCTAGTTCTGAATTTTATAAAGACGGTAAATATTTACTGGCATCAGAAAATAAAACCTTGAGCTCTGAGGAATTTATAGATTATTTACTGCCATGGTGTGATAAATATCCCATTATTACTATAGAAGACGGAATGGCAGAAGATGACTGGAAGGGTTGGAAATTAATGAGTGAAAAATTAGGTGACAAGGTACAACTAGTTGGTGATGACCTGTTTGTCACTAACACAACTATATTAAAGAAGGGTATCGATCTAAATATTGCAAATTCTATTCTGATTAAAGTAAACCAGATAGGCACGTTAACCGAAACCATGGCAGCAATAAATATGGCTAAAAAAGCTGGTTATACCGCTGTAATATCACATCGTTCGGGAGAAACAGAAGATACGACCATCGCAGATCTTGCTGTGGCTACATCTGTTGGACAGATTAAAACAGGTTCACTGTCACGATCTGACCGGATAGCAAAATACAACAGGTTAATAAAAATTGAACAAGAGCTGGGCGAGAAATGCTCGTATCCAGGAAGAAATACATTCTATAATCTAAATTAACGCATCGCCTTACAGAATCTAAATATTTCGGATAATGTAGATGAAATATATAAATACAATTCTTATTATCTTATTAGTATTTTTGCAGTACCGCCTCTGGAATGGAAACGGAAGTTTGCCACATTTATGGCAACTAGAAGAGATTAAAACCCAATCGAATGCAGATAACGAAGAATTAAATGAACGTAATCAGGCTCTTGGTGCTGAAGTAATGGATCTAAAGGAAGGAATGGAAGCCATTGAGGAACGCGCACGAATTGAAATGGGTATGATTCAATCTGGTGAATCTTTTTATCAAATAATTGAAAAGTCTGACACTTCACTCAGCCGCGGATCTAACTAAGCAACCATGAAAACAGAGCAAAGCTGCTGGGCAATTATTCCTGCGGCTGGTGCAGGTATAAGAATGGGGCTGGATATACCGAAACAATATCTGAAGTTACTAGATAAAACTGTCCTTGAATATTCCGTAGACTTGTTTTGTGACTATCAGGCGATAAAGGGTGTCGTCGTTGTTCTTAGCGATGGAGATGAATTCTGGCATGAAACCGGGCTTGCAAATAATACAAAAATAAATGTTACTCAAGGAGGGGTGGAGCGGTGTCACTCTGTTCAAAACGGATTGCAAAGCCTGAAGACAATTGCCAACCCTGATGATTGGGTGCTGGTACATGATGCAGCTAGACCTTGTATACAGAAATCAGATATTGATAAATTGATTATGAGTTTAAAAGATAATCCCGTAGGTGGATTACTTGCATTACCTGTAAAGGATACAATGAAACGGGGAGATCAAAACGGGAATGTTCTAGAAACTGTAAATCGACAAAGACTTTGGCATGCACTAACTCCTCAGATGTTTCGATTTTCCTTATTAGAATCTGCAATCGATAACGCGTTGGCAAAAAATATTATTGTAACTGATGAATCCCAGGCAATTGAACTATATGGCAAACAGCCGATTCTTATAGAAGGGTTGGCTAGAAATATAAAAATTACAAATCCAGCTGATTTGAAATTAGCTGAGTTATATCTATCACAACAGGAGATAAAAAAATGAGAATAGGGCATGGCTTTGATGCCCATACCTTTACCGAAGGTAGGCCACTAGTACTAGGGGGTGTCACAATACCACATGATAAGGGCCTTAAAGCTCATTCAGATGGTGATGCAGTGATTCATGCTCTATGTGATGCAATACTTGGTGCCGCTGGACTTGGAGATATTGGCACTTATTACCCAGATACCGATAAAAAATTCGAAAATATCGATAGTCGTATCTTGTTGCGAGATGTGATCAATAGTATTTCTCAAAAAGGATATAAAATTGGAAACGCAGATATAACAATACTCGCACAGGCACCAAAATTACTGTCTCATATTCCTGATATGAAAAAATTTCTTTCAGATGATATGAATATTCAATTAGATGAGGTCAACGTAAAAGCTACAACAACAGAAGGAATGGGCT
>JBNMOP010000181.1:0-3925 GCA_051275005.1 Gammaproteobacteria bacterium
TCCCGAGTATGAGTCGTAAGGGTAACTGCTGGGACAACGCGCCGGTAGAACGGTTCTTTAGCAGCCTGAAACGGGAATGGACGGGTAACCAGTTGTACAAAACCCGGGAAGACGCGATTGCCGATGTGCGGGAATATGTGGCGGTGTACTATAATTCAAAGCGATTGCATTCAACGCTGGATTACATGACACCGATGGATTATGAAAAAACACTTAACAAAGTGTCCGGAAAAAGTTGACCACTACAGCTTATGATCGTCTGGAATCTCGGACATAATACCAAATAGACTTTCCAGGTATGCCCAATGTAACTGGCAAACCACATGAGTGATTGCGGGGGCAATCTAACTACTTACCGTATAGGTATTATGATCCATATAGCATAAAAAAATAATTTCATGTAATGTCCAATTTCTTTGTATAGCTCAATAAATTTAGCATGGAATATTCTAATCGGTAAGAATAACTAGTGGGATATCATTAGTAATCTACCATTTCCAATAATCTAACCAGAAATGGTCAAGAATATATGGTGATTTCAAGCATGATGTAATGTCCGCTTTCGGGTTGCAATCTCAACCGGTCGATGCAACACATGTGTTAATTTGCATGTTCGATTGATCCATTTTTTTGTAATTATTTGCGAGTAAAACTGAGCCACAGTTTATAAATGATTATGTGACGTTAGTGTCCATCTGACAGATCAAAGTTTAATGCACATCTGGGGTCAGTTTTAAGTGCAATTCAACAAGTCAGCGTCACTCAAACTACATTTCCAGCCTGCTTTCCTGTATTCATTTGGATTCTTCTTGACGCGTGGTGTGTTAAAGTGTTAAAGTACTACACATGGCTAACAAAATTACAAACACTCAACTCTCCCAAAACTCTATTTTAGAATTGCGCGACCTTATAACTCGTTCTCATACAATGATTGCCAAAAAGCAAGGCAAGGCAACTATTACCGGTAAGGGTAGACGAGGAGTCAAAATCTATGCTGCGTTTAAAGCAATTCCTTCAGAACCCGTACTCGCTGAGGAGTTTTGCAAACAGCACGATATTTCTTTGCACACGCTCCGACAGGTAAAGCGCTTTGATGAAACTGGGTTAAAAGAGCCTGTATTTGTACGTCAGCTAATAAAAAGGGGGGATTTGTACGTATGGCGTGGAGCTGAAGATTTACCCCTACGCATGATGAAGAAATGATCAGTATTAACGTTTTTTTAACAACCTCAAAAGGAGGTAAACCGTCATGAAAATGGCAATTTTAAATAGTAGTAAAGGCGTCCTACTGCCTGATCTGATTCTTGAAGGACTCGGTCAGACAGCAGGACTTATTTTCAACCCAGTAATAAATGACATACAGGAGAAAACTAATGTCATCATCCAATAAAGCAGTAAAAGAATCAACCTATAAGGTTGAAGATGTATCGGCTGCCAATACTGGCAATTCTTTTAACCCTGGTGACAATTCCACTCACCATTCTGATGAGCAAGCATTTGTTAGTGAAAAAATGCTTCGCTTGCGCGAGAAGCGCAATAATTTGATATCAGAAAACTCAACCGATTCTACCAAGACATTGATCAAAGCCTTGGTCAATGACATTAATATTGTCGAGGAAGAAAACCGTCGTGGCGTTCTTCAGGAAAAGGTTGTCGTCAATTTAACGTTACTAAATTCAAAACGTGAAAAGGAAATAACGAAGAGAACCCTGTACTGGACTGACGAAGCAAGTCTTATTCTTGAAAACCTGGATATCAATAAAGTCTATGAAATCCGTCAAGATTACAACGACCGAGACTACCTTGAGTGGGTAGATATCCAACTTGTCGATCTCAATCAGCAAGATCTTATCTGATTGGTCTAAAACCTTGAAGGCCGGCTAGTATCTACTAGTCGGCTTTCCTTTCTGAATTTTCAAATTAATTTTAAAGGGGCTAAGTCATGCCTGACAAAAATAAAATATTAAAATATGCACAAATATATATGGGTTATGGTTGGCCCGTACTGCCCGTATCTTCTAAAACAAAGAGACCTTTAATTCCAAGTGGTAGTCTTGGGGCCTCTACCGACATAGACCAATTATTTGCATGGTATGAAACCTTTCCAAATGCCATTCTTGCGATAGCTACAGGTAAATTTTCAGAATTAATCATTGTAGATATTGATATACGTCCTGATAGAAATGGATGGGATTCCCTTGAACAAAAATTTGGTGATAATTTTGATGTTGATATGGAGAATAACCTCGTATCAAGAACTGCAACCGGAGGTGTTCACTTAGTATATAAATACAAAGACGGCATTAAAAATGCTCAGGATATTCTACCGGGCATTGATATTCGTGGCGATGGTGGTTATTTCATCGCTCCACCATCAGAACGGTTTATTAATGGCAAATGGATTGAGTATGAGTGGAAACATATAGAACTTGATATTCCTGACATACCAGATTGGTTGGACGAATTAATTGAAAATAAAAAATCCAGCAATGTCGGTCACAATTCTACAGTTTCTATTAAGCAAATTATACAGCGAGTACAACAGGGTTGTACGAGATGACGCGCTGTTCAAATATGCTTGTCAATTAAAAGGCCTTAATATTCCACATGGATTGGCCGTCGGTTTTATATCTGAAGCAGCACATCGTTGTGTTCCACCGTTTAATCAAGCTATTGCAGAAGAAAAGGTGAATTGGGCGTATAGAAACTATCGCTCTAAACGTGAAGAAATGCATGAATTGGTAAATAAAATCAGATGCAACTAGGAGAGCGGAAATGCGCCAGAATAATGATACTCCTCTGAGTGAGACCTTGATTGATCCCGAAATATCGATAGAACCTCAATATGAGTTAACTGAATTGGGAAACGGAAATAGATACGCTTCATTATTTGGCTCCACGTACAAGTTCATTAAAGAAAAGAAAAACTGGTTCAAATGGAACGGCCATTGCTGGGAGGAGAATAATGACGGGGCCGCAGTCAGAAATATGGACTTGTTACTTATCGATATTAAAACAGAAGGCGATATCCTTAATAAAAGGGCCATGAAATTATTGGACTTGGCAGCAAAAACTTATAATGAAAAGTATGAAATACTTGCTGAGTCAAGTTCGAAGTTATCAAAAGAAATCTTTAAATGGTATAGATCAAGTCAGAGCAATCAACGAATTAAAAGTACTCTAGATCTGGCTCGCTCAAGACCGAATTTATCGATGTCCATTACAACGTTTGATAGTAAAGGTCACTATTTGGGTGTTGAAAATGGCGTGATAAACCTAAGAACAGGCGAATTTATTAAAGGCGATTCAAAATACTTTATTACCAAAAGTACTGGTGAGACTTATGACTATCAAGCTTCGTGTCCAAAATGGAATGAATTTCTATTGATGATATTCGAAAATAATGTAGAACTAATCCAGTTTATTCAGCGGTTGATTGGTCAAGCGGTTTTGGGGGTACAAGGTAAAGATAAACTGGCAATTTTTTTTGGATCAGGTGCAAATGGAAAAAATTCACTACTTGATACACTAAAATATGTTTTTGGTGATTATGCTTCAGTAACTGACCCTCGTATCATTCTAGAAGGTGGTAGTAATAAAGAATACTATCTCGCAAAATTAATTGGCATTAGATTATTGTTAATGTCAGAGACCAAAAAGGGCTCAGTCATTGCAGAAGAGATAGTGAAAATGGTAGTAGATTCCGGTCAGATATCAGCCAGATTCATTTATGGTAACGTTTTTGACTATCAACCAGTATTTACGCCGATACTAAGTACTAATCACAAACCGCACATTGGGACACATTGAACCTCCCCCAGTTTAACGGATACTTTTAATAAGCGACAATGTCGCGAACATTGAGGAGTATCCAACATGGTAAAACAACGTAAACCTTATAAGAAGTATAGCAGTGAATTTAAAC
>JBNMOP010000182.1:0-3902 GCA_051275005.1 Gammaproteobacteria bacterium
CTAAAGTATATGGCGCTCATTACTAAAATAATAAAAAAAATGGTGAGGTCCAAAATCCATTTCAGACCTCACCACCATTTTAAGAGAAATTAATTCTAGAAAGTTCTCTTAATTGATAACGCCCATTCCGCAGGACGGATATAGGTTGTCTGGATACTGCCAAACAGATTGAGGAAGTTCAGGCGACTTTGAATAACACGTTTATCCGTGATATTCGTTCCCGCCAATGAAACCTGCCATTCTTCATCTGGTGATACCCACGTTACTCGCGCATTACTAATCGTATTAGAAGGCGAAACCGTTAGTGGGTCATTATTCGCACCGAAGAACGTTTCACCCTGATAGGTCACACCGTAGCGCACAGCAAACTGACTACCATTGCTCAAATCAGTGAAATAACTGATATTCAAAGCACCAGTGTACTCAGGTGTACGTCCTGGAACACTGTTGATATCCGTGGCACCACCTGGATCCAGTCCCAAATCGATTCGAGTCTGCGGATCTGAAAACGCCAGATCAGTAAACTGGAAATCAGTATTGCCGATATTGGCATCAATTAACCAATGCTCACCAAACGTGGCTTGCGCTTCAATTTCAAAGCCTTGAATAGACGCTTCACCACCATTAGTGGTTAACCAGACAGCGTTATTATTCAAATCTAGTCCAGCACCACCAATTTGCATATCAGAGTAAGTCATATCAAAGATGCTGGCATTCAGGCGCAGACGACCATCAAACCAGTCTGACTTGATCCCAAATTCCAGATTTTCCAGCTCTTCCGGGCCAAATGGAACTCGAGTAGTTGCTGAAGGTCGCGCAGTTGTACCGCCACCACGAAAACCTTCCTGCCAGGTGGCATAGAACATGACGTCATCATTATAGCCATACGACAGACTTACCATCGGATTGGTTCTGCTAGCGCTAACTTCAACGGGCAATGGATCCCAAACCAGGCTTTCGTCTCTGAAAAAACGTTCCTGCAAGATAGTTTTATCTTCTTCAGTACGACGCAGGCCAATAGTTAACGACAACTGGTCTGTAATACTGGTTACAGTATTTAAAAACAAACCACGGTCTTCGATAGTAATAGTGTCGACACGGTCAATACAGCTGTTGGTAAACAAACATGGCATTAACACCGATATATTGGAGTTAAAATCATCTGCATCGTAATACCAATAGCCAACTGTCCAGGCTGTTCTGCCATCGAATGCTTGACCACTGACACGTAGTTCAGTTGAAAACTGATCATGCGTAAAAGTATCCAGAGTATGATTCACAGGCAAAGGTGAGGCGTCAGAATCACGTCCCCATTGCGCGTCAAACTTTCTCTCGGCAACGATCAATTTCACATCAACGGCATCAAGGCTCCAGTCAACAGTTGCATTCCAACCGGTATGATAAACATCGTTAATATTCGGTGTTTCGATACCATCAAGAGTACTGTTAAAGCCAGAATAGTTTACATCTTCACTGGTAGGAACAAAACGATCATCCCAGGGAACGCCCCAGGTGGGTAAAGCAACCGTATTGTTATACCAGTTCAACAAAAATGGATCGGATGCTTCAGTGGTTGCAGAACTGAGCAAATCGTATGGCGATTCACTGGTCTGGTCGGTAACGTCAGCGGCAAAATTGAATTCCAGATCATCACTAACTACCCAACGTAATTGTGCTCTGGCAGCTTTCACTACTTCGGCACCTAGAGTGCCAACATTACAGCCTTTGCCAGTTCCTAAAGGAGATGTTCGACTGGGTAGTGCAAAAGCATTATCCGCAGCACTTCCCACTTCGCCCATGATTGGAGTACCACGACCCGCCCCTGGTCCACCACCATCACGATTCCAGCCGATGACACCATCATTAATACCCGCTAATTCCGGCGTACCATTGGCCTCCATCTGACAGGCGAAATCAACATTGTTCTGCCAACCATCACGGCTTTTCGAAACCGCCGACACTCTGGCAAACAAGGTATCTTCAATTAAGGTTGTACCGAAGGAGGCACGAACATCCAGACGATCATACTCACCGGTGGTCACTTCAATAGCAGCGTTTTCATCGCCTTCACCCGGTTTACGAGAGATCAATCTCACTACACCACCAATGGCATTCTTGCCGAATAAGGTGCCTTGTGGTCCACGCAATACTTCAACTCGCTCAAGATCCATCAAATCCAGAATGGCACCAGTTGGTCTACCCAACACAACATCATCCAGGTAAATAGAAACGGTAGGATCTGAGGTGCCTTTAAAATCGCCAAAACCCAAACCTCGAATATTCGCAGCAAGTGTTGGCCCCCAACCAGAACCCAGTTGGTCCATGGTTACGTTAGGCGCCCAGTCAGCTACATCAATTACATTTTGCGCACCATTCGCTTCCAGCTTGTCTGCAGATATTGCAGTGATAGCAAGAGGGATTTCCTGCAAAGACTCTTCCTGAAAACGTGCAGTAACAACGATCTCTTCAATTTCCTGCGCAACAACCGGCGTTGTTGCTGCCGCTGAAGCTACCGCTACTGCCAATCCAAGCCTCTTAAGCCGCCCGGATTTAATCATTGATTGCCAGTTTTTTGATTGATTAATAGACATTTAATTTCCCCTTTTATAATGAAGAACAAAAAATAAAATATTTGGCATTTCATTCAGACTTCAGATACCAACCATTCCAGAAAAGCACTTGCCAAATATATTTTGTGTAGCTCATATCGTTAAAGTTATATTTATTTTTTAAGAGATACCTGCCAAAACAGAGGCTTTCAACCTTTAATTTAATAAAATATACATTAAATACAATAATCTACATAATAAACCTAACACAATGTTTAGGTATTTTAAACTATTGATTTTGATGTTTTGTGATATTTAGTCCATATCTCACATTACAATTTGGCGGCTTAAAGAGAATTAATATAATTTTTATTTTTAATAGAGAAGCATTTTTGACTTATTGTTTAAATATTTAACAAATTTATACAAATTTTTTAACTTTTTGTTATTGAAATATTTAAAGAATAGTCATTGGTGCTAAGCTCATAATCTATTTTTATCCGACAAGAATCTTGAAAAAAGTAAATGTCGTTTTTTCATCTGTAATAGCAATTTAACTGACTGGATAATTCATCCAATCAATTAACCCATAATTTGTTTTCTCCATATCCGAAGTCTGATTAAGCCATCAGCACTTCCCTATATAGAATTTAACGCCTCACAGAAAACAAGTATTTTGCTAATATGAATAAAACCAGACAGCAACAGGAATGCCGAATGAAAATTTTAAAAGGCCAACAGTGGCTATCCAGGTCAACACGAGCATCTGTATTTTCATGCTGCTTTCTATTATGGATAGCCATCCCTATGGCTAATGCCCAAAGCGCAGACAATTTAGAGACTATGCTGACTGAGCCATTCCCCTTGGTCCCTGCGGCACTGGGCAGCTATTCCTTTCCTGTTTCAAGCACTGATACTCAAGCCCAGGCGTATTTTGACCAGGGCATTCAACTGATGTTTGCCTATGGGAAATATGAAGCCATCCGTTCCTTTCGTGAAGCGCAGAAACGCGATCCGGATTGCGCCATGTGTTACTGGGGGGAGTCATGGTCATGGGGGTCATACCTCAATGCTCCTATGTCAGAAGCCGACGCCCCATACGCCTATGCCGCTCTACAAAAAGCATTGGCATTACGTTCTTTAGGATCTCCGCGGGAGCAGGCTTATATCAATGCGCTATCCATGCGCTATGTAGCAGATTATAACTTTGAAACAAGACGCTCACAGGATGAAGCCTATGCCGAGGCCATGGCTGAACTGGCGGCAAGCTACCCTGATGACCTGGATGCCATTACCCTTTATGCTGACGCTCTGTTCCTGTTAGAGGAACGTCGCGGTTACCGCGACCTGGCC
>JBNMOP010000183.1:0-3876 GCA_051275005.1 Gammaproteobacteria bacterium
GAATATGTGGCGGTGTACTATAATTCAAAGCGATTGCATTCAACGCTGGATTACATGACACCGATGGATTATGAAAAAACACTTAACAAAGTGTCCGGAAAAAGTTGACCACTACATCCTCAAATTATAATTAGGAAGACAAAGCCAATTAACAAACAAGTTAAAATTAATTTAATCGGCCGGTATCAACTGGGGGACATACTCGGAGAAGGTACCTCTGGCATTGTCTATCGAGCCTATGACCCTTTAATGGATCGTTATGTGGCAATAAAGACAGTTAAAGCCAATGTATTAACCGAAGAGCAAATTAAGCACACCCTCAATGAATTTCATCATGAGGCAACGATTGCTGGTAAGTATACTCATGAAAATATTGTTGCAATTTACGATATTATAAATGAAAATAATTTAGTTTACATTGTTATGGAATATATCCTTGGACGATCGTTAAAAGATTACATTGTTGCAGTAGGTGCACTTGACGTGGAGGAAACCCTTTCTATCGTATATAAATGTTGTGTAGGTCTGGCATATATACATTACCATGGCGTCATACACCGTGACATTAAACCAGGAAACATTATTTATCATCCAGCCGAAGGTATAACTAAAATAACAGATTTCAGTATATCCCAGAATATTGAAGATCTACCTATTCGAGACACCGGAACGATCGCCTACATGGCGCCTGAACATTTCGATCCTAACAGACGAATTTCAATTCTTACTGATATCTTTGCTTTGGGTTCTACTATGTATCGGATGCTTGTCAAGAAATAACCATTCACAAGACAAAACACTGTTGAACAGATATTGCAAAAGTCCGCTGTACCGGTTTATGGATTACGCCCAGAAATACCGAAAGTGGTGTCCGACATTGTTAACAAGGCGATGGCCAAAACAGATGCAAATCGATACCAGTCCGCAGCAAAATTTGCAACTGATATTAAAAACGTAATGAATCAACTCTATCCAAATTCTACGTTAATGGAAACGTCTAAAGATTATATGCTGATGTAAATGACGGCCATGGCTAAAAGTCAGAACTGATTTTTTTTATTTGCATGTCAATATCATAGATATCGATTCAAACCTGATAGTCAATATCTTTAACTATGTGATTATTTGGTTATATAGAATATTTCTTTCTCTAATTCAGATAACGTTTTGACTGTAATCGTTGGTTGTATATCCCAAGGATCAAAAAGCATATCATCGGAACGTTTTAGCCAGGCAGCTTTCATGCCAGCTGATATTGCCCCGATAACATCAAACGGATTACTTGAAATAAGCCACGCATCATTCGCAATTGAAACTGATTTTTTGAGAAAATATTTATATATAGCCGGATTAGGTTTGAATGTTTTAAGCTCATCGACACTGATGATACCAAGAAAACAATCTCTGATATTTGCGGTTACAAGTAATTTATCAACCGCGTTTGCAGTGCCATTAGACAATGCAAATAATCGAAAATTAGCTTTATGCAAGTTTGACAAACTATCTTCTACATCACTAAACACAGGTAATACACTATAGATACCAAGCAATTTATCTTTTTGGTTTTTTGAGATAGCTACATTGTAATATGAGCAGGAAAAATCCAGTGCATGACTAGTACAAACTGAGAAATTTACATAATTCTGCATCAGACCCCTGCGAAAAGAATATTCTAATTGCTTGTTACGCCATGTTTGAGAAAATTCTTCTGCCTTTTCTCCAATTAATTGTTTTAATTCAACCAGCACTCCATCTGTGTTAATTAATGTACCGTATACATCGAATGCAAGTGTAATAGCCATCGTAATTATATTGAATAGTGATCTTCAACGTTTAAGTATGCTTTCATCAGAACGCCAATCATCCTTTGTTTTACCAGCGATATGTTCACCACGTTGCTTGAAGGTATCTGGATTTGCTTCTACACCATGGCCTAGAACCAGTCTATTGACAAGATTATAGCGGGCGGCAACACCAATTGCATGATGCAAAGCAATCTCGTCCCACCCTGCATTGTACACCGCATCGACATCTCCCTGGACTATTTGCGCAGGCGTTAGTGTAAGCTTTTTAACATAGTGCAGGATTGGTTTTAATTTATTTCCTACCTTTGCCGTATCAATATCATGCAAAAGTTCTGGCATCAGATCTTCAGGAAAACCAAAGACGGTAGCCGCAGCTGTATGCGCACCATGGCAGAATTCACAGGCATTTAATCCAGAGACATAACCTGCAATTAGTTCCCGTTCACCCGACGTCAATGGAGATGGACCGCGCATAAGCTCTCGCGAAAATTGGCGAAAATGGTCCCAGATACGTGGCTCGAGTCGGTAGATATCGCCAACCTCAGATTCATCAGGAAAGGACTTAAAGAAGGACATTGATATCTCCTAAGTGATACATATGCATAAGAATTGTAAACAACATATGAAATAACAGCTAGTAACAATTCCAGTCCATAGTGTATTTAGTCCAGAAATTTTATTTATTATAAATCGGCCTCCAATTAGCAGATAAAAGTAATGTAGAATCAACTCAAAGGAGAGATATTGTTGAAAAAAAGAAACGTCATAATTCTGAGTATTGGAACGTTATCAATAATAACGCTCTTTATTATTGGAATCCTAATCAACCAACGTAGCACACAAAATAACGCTGCAAAGGGATCGCTTTCTCAAAGTGAAATCGCCAAAGAATTTGAAAGCCAAAGCATCCGTTTTCTTGTCCCCTCGGCCCCAGGAGGAGGATTTGATGAATATACACGTCTGCTCGCGCCTTACCTTGAACGATATACAGGATCTACCATTAAAGTGGTGAACATGCCAGGCGCGGGAGGCATGAAAGTTGCCAATGAATTATATAATTCGGCAAGCAATGGATTGACCATCGCATTATTAAATGGCAGCGCTATGGTCATTAATCGATTTGCAGGTCTCAAGGGGGCAAGTTATCAAATCGATAAATTTGAATACCTGGGTCGAGTGAATGCTGATCCCCGTGTACTTACCGTAGCATCTGAGAGTAAATATCTAACGATTGATGATATATGGAATGCCGGGGAAATCGTGAAAATCGGTGTAACAGGACTTGGCGGCAGCGGGTATGTGGACGGTGTTATCTCTAACGAAGCATTTGGATTTAACCTTCAGGTCATTCATGGCTTTGACAGTTCCTCTGCAGTAAGACAATCCATACTTAGAGGCAATATCGTAGGGACCTGGGGGTCCTGGGGGAGTGCTAAGAGTGCAGTAAAATCAGGACTGGAAAGGGTAATACTTCAAAGCGGTAAAGCGCGAAACAAGGACCTTGCCGATGTACCAACAACTTTTGAGTATATTCATTTGACCAGCAATCCACAGCGCACCAAAGAGATATTAACGGCATGGGATGCACTAAATTCAGTAGGAAGGCCCATTGCGACGACACCCGGAACACCAGCGGACATAGTTCAATTTTTGAGGAACGCTTTCAGACTAGCCATGCACGACCTTGAATTCCTGGAGATAACAGAAAAGAGGGACCGCCCTGTCCACTACGCTAGCAGCCAGGAGATGATGAATATTATTAATGAAGCGACACAAATGAACGATGAGATGGAACAGTTGTTTATTAAGATCATTCGAGGTGAACTATAAGCATATTCAGACGAATTGTTTGATTGACTTAATTTTATAAAAAATTACATTAATGAAAAATAAAAAAACAATCTTTATTAGTATCAGCACATTGGTACTCATGACGATAATCATTATAGGTTTGCTGATAAGTCCAGGTGTAGAACAGCATGTCGTAGTAAATGACATTCCGACTAAACTCGATATCGCCTCACTTTATAAAGGAGAGAGCATCCGCTTTCTTGTCCCCTCAGCGCCAGGT
>JBNMOP010000184.1:0-3862 GCA_051275005.1 Gammaproteobacteria bacterium
AAATTCTGCCATTATATAAGCAGGATCAATTCCTATCGTTGTCTCGCGAATACGTTGTGTTCCAGCCCAATCCCATACGTGTCCTAGCATATCTTTGTGGAGTTCACGCATGAATTTCCAATTTAGTAAGTCATCAGGTTTATATTTTTTGCTAAAATATTTTACTTCCGCATCTGTAATGTTTTGCTGTTCAATCTCATTTAGCTCACCCTTCGTTGTTATATGGGGCAATAATAATCCTTCCAAATCTTCATCTGTAAGGGGTGTATTGCCCGGTATAATTTTTTTCAGTTCATCTGGCATGTTGTCTTACGAGTTTTTATAGGGTTCCCAGATTAGTCTTGGTTTCGTGCGCAACAGTTCATCTGCGAGTTCTGCTATTTGTTCCTCAATTTCTTTCTTTGTAAGTTTTTGATCCTCGAGGCTCATCGAATGCGATACATATTTAACCTTATTCTTTGCAGCTTCCTTAGCTTGCTTGAATAACATATCTTGGAAAGACGTTTCAGGTACAAATGCATAAACAAATTTGCAATTTAATGCACGTGCTACATTTTCCATTGTTTTAATAGTTGTAGTACCTAAGACTTCTTGCTTTTCTAATCGAGTAAGGTTTGATTGAGAGATTCCGTTAGCCCGATTACCAAGTTGTTTTAATGTCATGCCCAATGCCGTACGTACAGTTTTGATCCAGCCATTCTTGGGGCAAGTGAGCCTCGGTATTAGGATTGTGCCTTCTAGTTTTTTATCTAATTGCTTTAAGACAGTTTTGCGATATTTCCATTCCATAAGCGAAGCACCTCTTAATTTAATGATAAATATATATGAATAAAGATAATATATATCATATATGATATATATTAGTACATAAAAAATATCATAAAAGATATAAAAAAATCTAAATACATATCAAATATGATATATAACTAGTAATAAAATATATCATAATTGATATATTTTAAGTTCAATTTAGATAGTCGGGGTCGGACCTACATAACTTATTGAACATATGACATTGTAATTTGGGGTCAGAGTAAAAACTCGAAATCTAATTACAGATAGTTTTTACTGTGACCTTAAAAGCATAGAATTACAGAATATCTCTATAAAAAATCCTTTTTTCTAAAAAGGAAGACTAATACTTGACTTGGGTCAATAGGTTGACCTAAAGTGTTTCCTGTTTCGAAACAGGAAATGAAGAATGGAGCTTAAATCTCAAGATACCTTATTGATACTTAAGTATTGGTCACTTAAACAAAGTGCTAATGAAAGCAGTGTCAGAAGTATTTCAGAGGCGATAAAAATCAGTCCCGGTGAGGTCAGTAAGGGTGCCAAACGATTAATGGCATCTCATTTAGCTGTTGAAAGAGATGGAAAAATCTATGCCGAGTCTGGTGCATTACTGGAATGGTTAAACTATGGCGTTCGGTATGCAATGCCCCTGGAGAGTATTGGCTATGGACGAGGTATGCAAACTTCCTGGAATTGTCCCATTTTAAAAAGTGCAATTTCGCCTCCAGTTCCTCCACTAGTATGGCCGGTTTCTGGTGGAGACGTAGACGGTGCACTAACCAAACCAATTCATGCTTCTGTGCCATATGCGGCAAGTCGCGATGAACTGTTGTATCGTGCTATGTCGTTAGTTGAAGCAATTCGGGGTGGAAAACCAAGAGAACTCGCTATCGCTAGAGACCTATTAACTAAATTGATTAAATCATAATAATGATCAATAAAGATTTCAATATCATGCAACTGGAAGCAGTGGCCTCCGCATTAGGTGAATTATTACCTCAGGTTACTTTTGTTGGAGGTAGTACAACTGCGTTATTAGTTGATGAAGCAGCGCATCATGGTGTTCGAAAAACCGATGATGTGGATGTGATTATCGATGTGGCAACCTTGGTTGAATATCATAAGTTTTCAAAGAAACTTCGAGAATTTGGATTTAAGGAAGATAGTGATGGGCCTATCTGCCGGTGGCTTTTTAATACAGAAATAGGAAAAGTCCTTCTGGATGTTATGCCTATAAATGAAAAAATTTTAGGTTTTTCAAATCGTTGGTACAAAGAAGCAATAGTTGAAGCAGTAGAAATATCTTTGCCCAGCGGGATAAGTATTCGGGTGGTAAGTCCTGCCTACTTTCTGGCGACAAAATTTGAGGCATTTATGGGTCGAGGGAAGGGAGATTACTTCAGTCATGATCTCGAAGATATCGTTTTTGTTCTTGAGAACAGAGAAAAATTGATTGTTGAATTAATGGATTCTCCAAAACAATTAAAGCAATACTTTTCGCAACAGGCAGAATCATTGTTAAATGATGATTTTTTAAATGTCTTGCCTGGCTTGTTAATTAACTCAGATTCATTTCGAACTATAAAAAATAGTTTAAATATTATGAAGTCATGGGCATAGAATTAATATTTAGTGTCAGTGAGAGTATTTGGGAATCGTCAGGCACAGAGTAAAAACTCGAAATCTATTTGCAGATAGTTTTTACTCTGACCCCAAATATCACACAGTTTGACTACTGATTGCCTGGAATTGGTCGGTTTTTTTCTGGCATTAACCGGTAACCCAATGCATTCATGATCGCGTTAATGTTGTCCAGTCGTGGATTTCCCTTGTTAGATAAGGCCTTTTGAAGACCTTGCCTGCTCATGCCAGTTTGTTCGGCCAGTGCGGAAATCCCTTTTACTTTGGCGATTACACGAAGTGATGCTAATAAAGCTGCAGAGTCAGAATCGACGGCATATTCGTTGAAGATTTCAGTCAGGTAGGTACCGATTTCACGAGGATGTTTACGGAAGTATTCTTCTTCAACATGGTTGAGTGTTCTGTAGTTACGCATTATCTTTATACTCGTTCCAATATTTCAGTGCTTTTTGGATGTCTTTTTGCTGTGTGCTTTTGTCACCGGCGCACAGGAGGACAACTAAGCTGTTGCCATTTTCGCCAAAATAAATTCGGTAACCTGAACCAAAGAAAAGTCGTAGTTCAGATACGCCATCCTGAATGTTTTTACAGTCTCCATAGTTGCCTTGTTCAATCCGGCGTAGTCTCATTAGAATTCGCCGGCGACTGCGGGTATCACTCAACTCATTTAGCCATTCGGTAAAGGGTTCCTTCCCGTGTTTATCGCGGTAGACGATAATCGTCTTAAGCTTGTCGGATCCTTCCGTTTAAACTTCCGCTTTTAGAATAACATATGCCAATTATAGTTGGCAATCGTCGATAATTAATCGGGGACTGTGCAAACAAAATAAAGGGCTCAGGTCTTGCAAAGCCACAAGGATCAATTCACGAGGGTAAGTATAAAAAATATTTGGGGTCAGAGTAAAAATTTGAAATATATTTACAGATAGTTTTTACTCTGACCCTAAATATCCAAAAAACAGGGCGTTAAACACCCGGAAAATACCAGCTTTTGACTCTTACTCCTTATTAACGTTTATACTTTATGTAAGTTTACGTTTCCAAAGGGTATTTATATGAACCGGCCATGTAGAAATTTAAATATTATCTTGCATCACGGGTTGGTCATTACCATCTGTTTGGTTCTGTCTGCCTGTAGTGAGCAGGCCCCACCAACGCCTCAGGTAACACCTGCTAGCCAGGCTGTGCTACAGACAGGTTTTCAGCTCGAAGAGACGACCATCAGCCAGATACACGATGCAATACGGTCCGGGCAGGTAACGGCGGTGTCGCTGGTGCACGGGTACCTTGACCGCATCAGGGCCTATAACGGTACCTGTGTGGCGCAACCGGACGGTATCCTTGGTCATGTCACACCAATTGCCAATGCCGGCCAGATCAACGCACTCTCGACCCTCAACCTGCGTCCGGCCAATCGTGAGGAGTTTGG
>JBNMOP010000185.1:0-3857 GCA_051275005.1 Gammaproteobacteria bacterium
AACGTTCGACCCTGCACTTTATAACCACCGTACTTTTTCACAGATTGAGGTTGCAACCCAAGATGACCACAAACCGGGATACCTTGATTACACAATGTCTGTATCTGCTCAAGAATATCACGACCACCTTCCAGCTTAACCATATCGGCCTCACCCTCATCGATAAGACGTTTGGCATTTTTTAAAGCACTGTCTTTATCACTGTAACTGTTATTAGGCATATCCGATGCCAGTAACGTGTGATTGATACCTTTACGCACTAATTTTGTATGATAGATCATGTCATCCATAGTGACGTTCAATGTATCAGCCTCACCATGTACGACCATTCCTAGAGAATCACCAACCAGAATGACATCGATCTCCTGATTTTCCAGTAAGCGCGCAAAACTGGCATCATACGCTGTTAAGCAGGCAATCTTTTCCTTGTTTTGTTTCATTTTCATGAGACGGGAAATTGCGGAGGGATTTCTCACAGGGCTTTCGGATTAAAGTAATGGCGACCTGGAGAAAGGTCTTGAATATATTTTAGTAAAATCTCAAAATTATTGTTACTGCTGGCAAGATCAAAATCAGTAGTATTAACTATTAATAGTGGCGAAAGAGTATAATCATAGAAGAAATTAATGTAAGCGTCAGATATCGCCTGTAAATAATCCTCCTTAATATTTTTTTCAAAATTTACTCCTCGCTCATGCACGCGTCGAACCAGGTCATCAGTAGGAGCTTGCAAATAAATTACAAGATCCGGCGCGGGCACATCAAGTGTTAATCGATCATATACCTGATAATAAAGATCCAGTTCGTGCTCATCCAGAGTAACCTTGGCAAACAAACTATCTTTTTGAATTATAAAATCCGCCACTAGCGACGGTTTAAACATGTCCGTTTGTTTTAATAACTCTACCTGGCGTACTCTTTGAAATAGAAAATGAAGTTGTGTCGGTAAGGCAGCAGAGCGTGGATCCTGATAAAATTTTGGCAAAAACGGATTCTCTGATGCCGCTTCAAGTAACAAATCAGTGCCCAGGGCTTGAGCAAGTCGTCGGGCCAGGGTTGTCTTACCAACACCTATAGGGCCTTCAACCACGATATATTCAGGGCTAACCTTACTCATGTTTTATATTATATCCGGTGCCTCAACACCCAGTTTTACAAATAATTCGCTAACATTACCTAGATCAGGAATTTCAATATCATCATCTATCTCCATTAGTGGATACAGTACAAAATGCCTGGTTCCAATTTCTGGATGAGGTATTGTCAGCTTTTCAGTGCACATTTTTTGCTTACCATATAACAGCATATCCAGATCCAGGGTTCGTGGTCCCCAATGTCGGGTACGTTGGCGACCATGTTGATGTTCAATATCTTGCAAAATTTCTAAAAGTTTACATGCAGACAAAATAGTATCCAACTTTGCAACAGCATTGATGAAATCTGGCTGGTTCTGTGGTCCAACTGGCGGACTTTTGTACAGCGATGATTTTACTAACAGTTTTGTGTTTGGTATACGTCCTAACTCATCTAATGCTGCGTTTACTTGTGTTACAGGGTTACCGAGGTTACTCCCTAAACCAATATAGACTATGGTCATGTATTGTCGGATTTAGGTGGTCGATGTCGATTACGACGGCGTCTTTTATTACGCGGTTGTGTTACAGCCTGGGATTGCCCTTGTCCCTGTTTTGCTATGAAATCTGTCCACCACTCTGCCAATTGTTTATCACTTCCGTCTGTTGCGGCGCGTAATAACAAAAAGTCATAACCGGCTCGAAACTTTGGATGTTGGATAAGTCGAATTGGGCGGCTACCATTGGTGCGTTTCAATCGAACCTGCAATTGCCATATATCTCTCGCCATCTGCGAAAATCGTCGTGGCATGGAGGTACGCGTTACCTGTTTAGATATGACTACATCACTAGCAAGGGTTATCGCATCCAGTTCAGACATGCCATTTTCCATATAAGCCTTGGCCATATTTATCATTGGTGTCCAAAGTAATGCAGCGATTAAATAACCAGGGGTTATCGGCTTGTCTTCAGAAACCCGAAGATCCGTATTCTTCAATGCATTTATCAGTAAAGTATGGGGATACCCTCCCTCTTGTTCTGCCAAAATTTCCTCTGTTTGAGGAAACAATACACCAAACAAATTAAATCGACGTAACTGCTCAAAGGTTTGTAATGCTACGCCGCTAGAGAAGAGTTTAATCACTTCTTCAAATAACCTGGCGGGTGGCATTTCATTTAATAAATTATTTAGATTAAATATTGGTTTTTCTGCCTCCGGGTCTATCTTAAAACCCAGCTTTACAGCAAACCGAACCGCGCGGAGCATTCGAACTGGATCTTCTATATAGCGCTGTGCAGGATCACCAATGAGGCGAATATGACCCGCCTTGATATCATTTAATCCACCGACATAATCAATTACACTAAAATCTTGGATACTGTAATAAAGTGCATTAACTGTAAAATCTCGTCGCCAGACATCTTCCTCCAGGGTACCGTATACGTTGTCCCGGATAATTCTGCCTTCTACCACATGACCATCATCATTTGCATCACTATGCTGAGCACGAAAGGTTGATACCTCGATAATCTCACTTCCATATCGGACATGGGCAAGACGAAATCGCCGGCCAATTAGTCTACTATTACGAAACAACTCACGGATTTGCTCCGGATGGGCATTGGTCGCTACATCAAAATCCTTGGGTTCTCGTCCGAGCAATAAATCTCGAACACTTCCTCCCACTAGATAAGCTTCATAACCGCCACTTTTTAGACGATATAACACCTTTAATGCACTATCATTTATATGGTTGCGGGAAATATTATGTTCAGCCCTGGGGATGATCCGCGGCTTTGGACGTATATGGTGGATGTTTGTAGATTCTTTTACTAACTTCATATTGCCATTATCCATGAAGGATAATTTGGGGGAAGTACTATAATCATAATTTAGCGTATTAACAGAAAATTTATAAAACCTTTGCTAAAACAACCTCTTTTCCTAAGACTTCTCACTATCATCCTTAGTAATTCACCAGTAATATAGCGCTTCCTGTAAAAAATGCTCCCTTCGTCTAGTGGCCTAGGACGCTGGCCTCTCACGCCGGAAACACGAGTTCGAGTCTCGTAGGGAGCGCCAATTAAATCAATGAGTTACGCTGATTCTGGCACTTTAAGATCAGATTGGGCGGAAACTGGGCGGAAAAATACACATCAAAGCTCCTCAGATTTGTTCTAAGCGATTTTAAAGAGCAGTTAATTATTATAGACAGGGAAACCAAAAAGACTTCCCAGATGGTATTTGCCTTCGTAATGCGTAGGTCGGAGGTTCGATTCCTCTTTCCGGCACCATTAACTTATTGATATTTAAAATTATATTACGTAATCAATAATGGCGTAGTTATTTAATTTAAATTGTAAGGGCACTGTAAGGGCAATGATTTGAAGTTCGCAGGTCACTATCATGTGTTTATGATAGCTAGACTTATATCAATAAGATTTTCTTATCTTTTTTACAGTGGAAAAATACCCCTTTTCGGAGATACTGCCTTATCTATCTGAGGGTCTACACAGTCGTGCGCGGAGGGCTATCTAACAGTAACGCTAACCATTTGTTATCTGAATAATTGTTCTAAGAGATATTGACGAGATGCCCCCAAAGTTGCCCCACTTTTCCTTAGAGTAGAAAAATTGATTGCCCTTTAAGCTGGACGGTGTAGTGGTCAACTTTTTCCGGACACTTTGTTAAGTGTTTTTTCATAATCCATCGGTGTCATGTAATCCAGCGTTGAATGCAATCGCTTTGAATTATAGTACACCGCCACATATTCCCGTACATCG
>JBNMOP010000186.1:0-3688 GCA_051275005.1 Gammaproteobacteria bacterium
TATCGAGATATTTTATAACCGACAGAGATTACATCAGACCTTGGGCTATAAAACACCACAAGAATATGAGAGAGTAGATGTGCATTTATAAACAGTCCGTTTTATCCGGGACAGCTCAGAGTAAAAACTTTAAAAAGTTTGCTATAATATGTAAGTAGTTAAATTCAATACATTACGGTCAAGGAAGAGCGTATGCCAAGATTACCACGCCTTAGTCCTGTTGGGATCCCGCTGCATATCATTCAGCGCGGCAATAATCGCCAGGTCAGTTTTAATAATGAAGAAGATATGGCGGTTTATGCCAAATGGCTTTATGACTATTCAGTAAAATATGATGTCCATATCCATGCCTGGGTCTTCATGACCAATCATGTGCATTTACTGGTGACACCCTGGCAGGAAAATGGGGTATCCAGGATGATGCAATCTCTGGGACGACATTATGTGCGGTATTTTAATAAAGCGTATCGACGTAGCGGAACATTATGGGAGGGGCGCTTCAAGTCCAACCTGGTCGAATCGTCTGAATATCTATTGCAGTGTAATCAGTATATCGAGTTAAACCCGGTAAGGGCCCGGATGGTGAAAGACCCGTCCGACTATCACTGGTCAAGTTACCAGTGTAATGGTCTCGGGAGACAATCAAAGTTACTCACGCCTCATAATATCTACTTAGCACTTGGTAAGACACAGGAAGAACGTTTGACCAACTATCGTTCGTTGTTTGAGTACCAGTTGAGTGAAAAGGTATTAAACGACATAAGAAATAGTGCTAATAAGGGTATGGTTTTTGGGGCGAGAGGTTTAAAGATGAGATTGAAGCTAACTTGCAACGACGGGTACGACCGAAGAAGACAGGACCAAAAATGCGTAAATAGTTTTTACTTTGACCCCAAATTATTTACTATTGCGATATGATAGAAGATATTCATTACGACTATATCATCGTTGGCGCCGGCTCTGCGGGTTGTGTGCTTGCCAACCGTTTGTCTGAAAATGCTAACAATAAGGTATTGTTAGTTGAGGCAGGCGGGAAGGATAATTATTTCTGGATCAATATCCCTGTAGGTTATTTGTTCACTATTAGCAATCCTCGTACAGACTGGTGTTATAAAACTGAGCCTGATCCTGGTCTTAATGGTCGTAGTATTGCCTATGCCAGAGGCAAGGTCCTAGGGGGATGCTCTTCTATTAATGCCATGTTGTATATGCGAGGCCAGCAAGGTGATTATGATCATTGGGCTGAACTTGGTAATCAAGGTTGGGCATGGAAGGATGTGTTGCCCATTTTTAAACACTCTGAAGATTATCAGCATGGTGCTGACAGCTATCACGGTAGTGGTGGAGGGCTTAGAGTTGAGGAGAGCAGGGTCAGTTGGGAAATACTGGATGCCTGGCGGGATGCTGCAGCTGAGTATGGGATCCCGAAGATCGATGAATTTAATCGTGGTGATAATTTTGGCAATGCTTATTTTCAGGTGAACCAAAAGAGGGGAGTACGTTGGAGTGCGGTAGATGGTTTTCTGAAACCTGCCTTGCAACGAAAAAATCTGAGAGTCATCACCAATGCACAGGTAACAAAATTATTAATTGAGGCGGGAGCAAATTCAAAACGCGCAACTGGCATTATGTTGACCACGGATAAAGGACAGCAGCAAACTATAAAAGCTAACCGGGAAGTGATACTCGCCGCAGGCGCCATAGGCTCGCCTCAGTTGTTACAGGTATCGGGTATAGGGTCTGCCGGGCTGTTGCAAAAAACAGGTGTGCAGTGTATTCATGATTTACCCGGTGTGGGTGAAAATTTACAGGATCATTTGCAAATACGAACAATCTATAAAGTCCAGAACACGGTGACATTGAATCAGCGCTTTCATTCACTACTGGGAAAAGTGAGTATGGGTCTGGAGTATCTTTTGTTCAAAACCGGTCCATTGACAATGCCGCCTTCTCAACTAGGTGCATTTGGCAAGAGTGATCCCCTGCAGCAAAGTGCAAACATAGAATGGCATGTCCAACCCTTGTCATTGGATCGTTTTGGCGAGCCACTGCATCGTTTTAATGCCATGACGCCCTCAGTTTGTAATTTGCGCCCCACCAGCCGGGGCCATGTTCGCATTAAGAGTGCACAAATCGGTGATTATCCTGCGATTACCACGAATTATTTATCATCTGAAGAAGATCAAAATATTGCCATTAACAGCCTTAGAGTTACCCGGGAGATAATGGCAACCAAAGCATTAGCGCCTTACTCTCCCCAGGAGTGGAAGCCTGGGCCACAGATAACATCAAACGAGGATCTGTTATCTGCTGCGGCCAATCTCGGGTCTACAATTTTTCATCCGGTGGGTACGTGTAAAATGGGCAATGATGCTATGGCGGTTGTGAGTGATCGTCTGAAGGTCCACGGCGTAGACGGGTTGAGAGTCATTGATGCTTCTATTATGCCACGCATCACCTCGGGGAATACTAATGCGCCTACCACCATGATCGCAGAGCAGGGGGCAGAATTTATTTTGGCTGATAATTAATAGGTCCACGGAGTGGAGGGTTTGTATGACTGGGTTTCCGCTTTCGCGAGAACGACGAATCGGGGTGCGAGAATGACGGAGAGAGGGCTTCTTGGAACAAGACTCGTAGACCCGGCATCCAATCAATTAGAGTGTCCACGGAGTGGACGTTTTATATGATTAGATTCTGGCTTTCACCCAAGGGCACAAGCGCCAGAATGACGGGGTATAAGCTTTTGCGATAATGAGGAGTAACTTAACTGATGGAGTTTGAGAAAAAATAGAATCATTCTCAAGTGACTCTGCCCCCTTAATGATCTCCCTAGTGATCAATAGCCTGCTCTATTCGAACGGCGGGTCCATATCCTTCAGGTTCACGAATGCTATCTACCATGTCCCGTACTGCCTGACTCGGTTCATTAAACAGAGGTGTTAAAGCAAGACATACGCCAAAATTCAGCAACATGCCAATCACTCCGATCCCTTGGGGGTTAATCCCGTATTCGAAAATACCAAACGTCCACGGGGCCATTCCAAAAGAAACACAAGCGACAATATAGGACCCGGTAAAACCAATACCGACCAGCATACCAATGACTGCGGGAATGGTGCTGACGCGTTTTGAAAATACACCCATTACCAGCACCGGGAAGATGCTCGAAGCGGCCAAACCGAAAGCAAAGGCCACCACCTGACTGACATAGCCAAACGGGTAAATACCAAAAAGGCCGGCAATCACAACGGCAATACCAATCACTGCCCGACCCACCAGCAGGCGTTGTTTTTCGGTTGATTTGGGGTTGATGATTCGGTAATAGATATCATGCCCAACGGCAGAGGAAATAACCAGCAGCAGTCCACTTGCGGTTGATAGCGCGGCAGCGAGTCCACCTGCGGCAAGGAGGGCGATTATCCAGGAGGATAGTTCTGCCATTTCGGGCGTGGCAAGCACAATAATATCCTGGTCCGGACCACTTAAATTCATGTTGCGTAATACGGCTCTTCCATCCGTTCCATTGTTGCCGTTACTGTTAATCCAGAGCTGGTGATTACTTTGAATGTCGAGCATTGATGCAGTCCCAAGGGAACCTGTACGAAAAATTTCATTATCTTCACGATTAGAATAACGCAGTACACCGTCACCATCATCGAGCCAGTAAATCAGACCGGTTTGTTCC
>JBNMOP010000187.1:0-3489 GCA_051275005.1 Gammaproteobacteria bacterium
CGAACAGCAGCACGTTCTTCCTCAGTCATGCTTTCAACCTCAGTTCTTCGAGCTTCTCTATTAGCTTGGCGTTCTTGCTGCGTCATTTCACTCCGGTCGACTGTAGAAGTATCCTGTGCTAATGCACTGCCTACCGTAAATAGCAATCCTAAAATTAACATCAATGGAAGTTTATTTAATGTCATGGTCTAATATCCAGTTATTGATTTGTATATACCATAATGGTTTATTTTCCTGATGGTTGACATGCAATAAATATATAATTTTAATATAAGTTAACTTGTCAAAAATATAATTTAGATATAATCCTGAACTATGTTTCAAATGTGCACATTAACTACTTCACCATCCTTATTAACCGCTCGTAGCATATAATGTCGCTTCCCTTGAATCTCTACAAATAACTCATCTGCATATAATGTATCTTCATTAGATTGTTGCCGGCGCAGTAATTGTTCGACATACCGTGGTCCAAATTTACAGCACCATAAGCGAATAGATTCATAGCTTACAATAACTCCTCGTTCAGCCAATAAGACCTCTATCCTTCGGTAACTAATATTGAATCGATAATACTGACATACGGCAAATTGAATAAGTTCAGGCGGAAATCTATGACGTTTATATAGGTTTGGTAATGCGCTCACAACGGCTATGCCTCCTAGCATTAAATTCAATTTATCAATTCTCTATATAACGGTCATATATAAAAATGGTTTACAAATATCAACAATGACTTCCATTCGATTGACAATTCTGACAAGTTAACTAATTCATAAGTTTTACATAACTTGTCAGCTAAGCATGAGTAAATGTTTAAATTCTGCAACAATATATTTTTTGTCAACGAATCGATTCTTGTTTCGTTAATACATAAACTTCAATAATCAATGAAATTTTAAGGATCATTAAATAATAGTTCCACACTTAAAATAAAAATAAATATTTTTTGATGCTATAACAAAAAAATCGAGCAGTAATTTTTAAACAATAACTGGAGAGAAAAAAACATGAAAACGTTTTACACATTATTAGCACTCATCGCAGTAATAACAGCCCCTGCTAATACTATCGCGCAAAATTCAGGTCATGATTTTAGTGCCAATGTAACATTATCCTCAGATTACTTATTTAGGGGTCAATCACAAACTGACAATGCGCCATCAATTCAAGGTGGTTTTGATTACTCTAATGATTTAGGGTTTTACATAGGTGCATGGGCCTCTAATATTAGTTTTGCAGGGGGTATTGAGATCGATGGGTTACGGCGGTTTCGCTGGTGAATTTGCAAATGGGCTTGGGTATGATTTATCTATTATTTACTACGACTATCCATCAGATGATGGTTTGGGTGAAGACTTTCTCGAGTTCGGTCCGAGTTTTAACTATTCTTTTGGTGGTAACCTTAATCCATCCATTAAAGTTGGTTTTCTTTATTCAGATGAATATTCATTAAATAGTGGTGATAGCTTCTGGGTATATAGTGACCTGGGATTGACCTTACCAAGTGATTTTAGTTTGAACTTCCACATTGGTAATCAAACGATCGATGATGAGCTTGCCTGGGGCACCCCCGATTGGCTTGAGTATAATATCAGTCTCACAAAAGCTATCGGTCCTTTAGATTTAGCAGTAACCTATTCTGATACTGATCTAGGTAGAGACCAATGTTTTAACGGCCTAAATACTTGCGATGAAAAGATTCTATTTTCGATTTCAAGTGATTTCTAATCAAGTTTATTAATTATGTAAACATTTAAATACAAATTTAATTTTGAATTAACCTAGATATAAATAAGTTAAGATCGTGTCACAAACAGTTTGTGATGCAGCAAGATGAAATGTTTGACCTCCCCCGTCAGATATCGATTAATTACACTACAAACATGTGAACGATCTTATAGGTCGAGTTACTTTGCAATGAGCAGAATAGCTCGACCGACCTTTTGTGATTATTTATGCAGAATATATATTACTTCCGCTTCATGCCATGAACCGACATTAACGGTTTCGAAAACAAACCGAATATCTCAATAAGTATCATTGCATGTAGATTAATATTAGCTAAAAAAGAGCTATAGGCAGGAAGACTATGTATGTGTAAACGGCGAAAAACACAACCCTGCTTCGGTGTTTGGCGGGGCTAATGAATTACCGATTTATTGGTGTTATGGGGTAGCAGTATAGGAAAGTAAGAGGTAAAGTAGAATTGTATAATAAGAGGCTCTTTGTTATTGTTTTGCGACTCGACTAACCATTTACACACATCCTAGGAGGATGCGATGCGCCATGTATTCACTATACTTATCCTGCTTTTCCTTTCAGTCCAGATCATTGCCCAGGAACAATCTCCCATCCTACAGAAAGCCCAGGATGCCATGGCAAGTGAAATCCGCAGCGAAGAGGATAAAGTCCGAGATATTTACCGAAAACCTGACCAGGTGCTGGAATTTTTTGGTCTGAAAGATGATATGCGGGTTATCGAAATTTTGCCTTTTGGAGGCTGGTACACCAAAATCCTGGGGCCTATTCTGCGTAACAATGGCCAGCTCTATACCACTCAACCCGACCTTGGCCGCTACAGTGATGCCCTGGAACCCACACTTGCATTGCCGGGAATGGATCGTGTTATCAAGCTGGATTACAACGGGCGTACTAAGAATTCAGAAGATGAGAGATGGATAGGCACACGCGGCAACTGGGATGTTGAACCTGTAGATTTGGTGCTTACTTTCCAGAATTACCACAATTACAATTATGAGGATCGCATGACCCTGAACAAGACTGTATTCAATGCTCTCAAACCGGGCGGTAGCTATGGTATTGTTGATCACACTCGCCGCCACATGGAGCCAGGGGTTCGAATCAATAGGCGCAGGTTTGATCCAGTCCTACTGATCAAAGAAGTACAGGAATCCGGGTTTGACTTTGTCGACTACAGTGACTTGCTGGCTATGTCCGATGATGAATTAACCCTCGAAGTTGGCCAACCCCAGGTCAGCGGTCGCTCTGACCGCTTTACCTTGCTGTTTCGAAAACCGGAATAAGCAAATAGTGCGCGTGCTGAATTCAGATTAGATTCGTGAAGTATGGATTAATACTATGTGTAATGACGGTTCCTATATCAAAATATTTGATGCGTAACATTTTTCAAGAAATAGTCTACTTCGTGCAAAAAGCGATCATTCAATGTAACATTTTTTTTCAAAAACTGCTTATTTTCTCACAAGTATTAGTGCATGTATTACGGCAGGTATATAAAAGATAAAGCATAAAATAATATTAATTATAAAATCTTTACCTGCTCCCCTTTTTATATATACAGCTGCTGGCGCAAGTAATATTGAAAGTATTATAAGCAGTATTTTATTATTCATTATTTTTTATCCTCTTATATTGTTAACGTCAGCATTGCGCCGATACTGTTGAAAAACTCAAAAATATGAAGAGGCTAAATTTCAGTCATGAACCAATCACATTGAAAGTACG
>JBNMOP010000188.1:0-3458 GCA_051275005.1 Gammaproteobacteria bacterium
GTATCTGACCTGGACTCTGCAACTTGAATACTTCTTTCAATTTCTCTTACAGAATCCAGATACTCCTCTATTCTATGGCGATCATTCATATTTACGGATGCCATTAGTTTATTGACCCGTCCATTAACGTAATCCAGGACACTGCCCTTGTTCTGTAATCGCCGCTGCATTGCTTCACTATTCAAGGTGTCAGTATCACCAAAAAGTCGTTCAAAAACCTTTCGAGGATTATCCTGAGTTGGTAGGGGAGTGGTTGATGTGCGCCAGCTTAATGTACTGGTGTAAAATCCATTATAGTCGCCATTACCCTGGCCTGCCCATCCTGATGGATCTACGTTTAGTTCCAATGATGCTAAGGGTGTCTCTTGACTAACATGTTTTGCAATAACCTGGTCAACAGATATTCCCACCTTGTCATGAAATGGGTGTACTCCGGTTAGATACGCAGCATTTGGTCTGGCATGGGGTCCACCGCTTTCACCGGGTAATAGATGTGCTGCCTTAACATCCATGCCACTAAGAATCCGCATCTGATCGCGATACGCCGCGAGAGGTTTGAGAGTAGGGGTGAGTTCAAAATCCGAACCTTCAGTGCTGGGTGTCCAGTTTTCCATAATCCGACCAACGGGTAGATAGACATAGCTGAGTCGCAACGGTGGCGCACTGACATTTCCTGCGGCCAGGGCTGGAACCATTGCATCCAGAAAAGGTAACGCCATTGAGGCACCTGCTCCACGTAGAAATGTACGTCGCGGAATAGCTTTTTTAAAGATCATCATGGATATAAACCCTCCTGTTTTGAAACGGTGTACTTTCTATTACTGCCAGTAATAATGAAGACCAGGTATAATTCTCTGTCGCACTTTTTTCTACTATACCCCTTAACACAGATTGATCATAAATATTCAGCTCTCTACCCAGTGCATAGGTTAGAACCTTCTCTGCCGCGGTATGAACAATACGGTCTGAATATTTCAATAGTCCATCCATAAACTCATCAACTGTATTCAGTGGGTTACCGTCAAACAAAATGCCGGATACATCTACATCGGCATCAGCTTCAATATAGCGGGTACGGTACGCGCCAATTGCATCAAAATTCTCCAGCGCGAAACCTATTGGATCCATTAATTTATGACAAGATGCACATACCGGACTAGCACGGTGTTTTTCCATGGCCTGCTTAAGGGTTAATGCCTTACCGCTGTCAGTCACTTGCAAAGCAGGCACGTCTTCCGGTGGAGGGGGAGGAGGCATGGATAGCAGGTTTTCCAACACCCATTTTCCTCGCAACACTGGTGAAGTCCGGTTATTGTATGAGGTTGCCATAAGGATACCGCCTTTCCCTAATAACCCTTTTCGATTTTCAAGCCCATCCAGGCTCACCCTTTTAAAAGGACTACTGGGATTGATTCCAGCTATCCCATAGTGGCGGGCAAGCCTGCCGTTGATATAGGTATAGTCAGAAGTCATCAATTCAAGGATACTTTGATCCTCTCTAACCATGCTCTCAAACCACATTAATATCTCTTGTTTGAAAGCTTCTTTTAATTCGCCATCGTAATCATTAAATACATATATGTTTGCATCTGAGTTTTCGAGTTTACGAACAGCTAACCATTGGCTACCAAAATTATTTATAAACTCCGAGTAGCGCGAGTCCAGCATCATGCGTTGTACCTGCTGTCTCAAAACTGTTGGATTATGAAGCTGGTTCTTCTCAGCCAGTGCTAACAATTCTTCATCCGGAATAGTGCTCCATAGAAAAAAAGATAAGCGCGAGGCAAGGTCAATATCGTTAATCTCATATATATCACCATGATTGAGATTAGGTGGATCCTTTTCTATGCGGATCAGGAAATCAGGGCTTGCTAAAATACTTTGCACCGCCAATTCTATTCCATTCTCAAATGATCCATCTCCTTGCCCCATGCGATACTGGTTCATAAGCTCTTCAACTTCATTGTTGGATACCGGTCGTCGAAATGCCTGACGTGCCAGTCTGGAAATAATTTTTTTCGCACAGGGTTGTTGTTCGTTTTGTGATTCTGGACGGCAGACAAATATCTTGTCCTGACTAGCAGTGAGTCCTGGACCCTGGGAATTGTAGGGTCCGGTAACGGTTACACTGGCCACTGCCGGCATGCCCCCCTTGTACGCTGAGATTTCTGCCAGGGTGAACGCAGGCATTAATAGCCCGGTAGGCTTGGTAGATTCATCAATAAATGTAACCCCGACAGACTGCGTTCCTGCTTTCGCATTGAATCTTATCTGCAGTTTATTATCTGCCGTAAACTCATAACCAACCTGTTCTAATTGTCCCGCGTATTCAGCCGTCTGTTTATCCGTAAAGATAGGACCTGAAGCCCCATGAACCTCTCCGCCAATTTTCAACATGCCCAGACTCATTCGATCCAGTCGAAAGTCCATGGTGTGTTCATTTCGCAGTCCACGAATATACCCTTCCAGGTTTCTATGTAGCTTAACGTTTACGATATATTCGCCATCCTGGGGAAAATGATGCTGAAAGAGTGTGCCGCCACGGGATGCAACAGGCAGATTGATACTTGCCCTGTCTTGCTGTGTGTAGGTGTCGGGTACGGTATAGGTTTCTCCGGCAGGCTCCATAGAGGAAGGTCCAATTGCAAGTCGACTAATCTTTCCTGCAGCAGCGACGTAATTTTCCATCAGCAAAGGGGAGAACACCAATACATCAGCATTGTTATCAAAGCCTTCACCAAGGTTATCCGGGGGCAGAAGGTCAGTGCTATTAATTTCCAGGTGCAGTAAATCTCGTACTGCATTGGCATATTCGGTTCGGTTCAAACGATGCGCTGTCTTATAGCCGATATTCCGGGACGCATCTGCAACATTATTAAGTGACGTCTTGAGATAGGTTAAGAATTCTCCATACAGAATATCCCCAGAGGGACGCGGCATGCCAACTGGTGGCATGGCCTTGAGTGAAAGTTTGATGATGACACGTTCCCAGAGGACAGGGTCGTTGCTGATATCTGATACGTTAGCAGAATCGAGCATGATACCCGCGGTCTTGAGTACTTCGTTGTGGCAGGTGACACAATATTGATCCAACACAGCACGATATTTGTCAGTGGATGATTCCTGTGCAGATACGACCGTTGTACACAAGATCGTCAATGTGAGAACCGCGAATCGCAATACCATGTTTAATTTCTCCACTTGCCTAACCATGTATTTGATTGATACATCCAAAGGGTTTCAATCGCCATATGATCGTTGCTAGTCAAAATATCGACAATTATTAGTACTATACGTAGATTCCAAACAGCAATACATATTTATTAGTACTGCAAATGGCCAATGTCAATTTAAGGATTTATTTTGCGTAAATACGCGCAAATGATGTCAATATTTTTTGAATAGTCACCGTAAACTACTTCGACACAGTCGTGTTAATTATTGCCGATTAAAAAAAT
>JBNMOP010000189.1:0-3433 GCA_051275005.1 Gammaproteobacteria bacterium
AAATGCGAAATTTCATTTTCCAAGACTCATAATGGTAAAGCTGATGAGACCACCGGCTTTCGTTTGATATTGGAAGAAGCAGGATAAAGCAAAATTAATAAAGAGATGCTCGAAAAAAAATAAAGGGCCAAGATTATAATGAAAGATCTACGAAAACTTGCAAAAGAGTATGCCCAAAATACTATCGATCTGGAATCCTATCGCAAATCCAGAAGCGAATTGATTAAAGGAATTTGCGCCGGTGAAGTAGTTGTTAAAGAAAATGAGTATCTAGCACCGTTGGCTGGCCTTGAGGAAAAGCTGGACGACACAACTGAAAACATGATCACCCAGATCGTTAATCAGGGCGCAGACCCGAAGGCAGCAACAGCAGCATCTAAAGCAAGACCAACAGATCAAAACAACTCTTCTTCTCCCTCTACAGGAAAAATAGGACAAAAAACTATTATTATCGGTTCCTTAGTTATTGTTGTTCTGTGTATTGTCATCCTGACTACTTTATTATCACCGGCCACTAAAGAAGAACCACCGAAAACAAGACCTGACAATGAGATGGTTAATGAATCATTTGCAGGACAAAACTTGATTGCTGAGTTTATGCAACAGAAAAACTGGACACAGGGGAATTTGAATTCATTCGTCGCATCATGGCAGCAGTTATCATCCCAGGAGCACGAAGCAACCCATGCAAGTCCTGAAATGAAAAGACTGACTAATGCTATCTATCGTCAACTTCTGGACAAACGTGCTCTAATTAGCCTGGGTGACGTCGAAAATTCTGTTGCTAATCAAAAAATGCTTGTCAATTTTACGGAAAGATTAGGCGTCGATGATAAACGCTTCACGGTCGTTGAACCTGAACCTGAACTTAATCCTGAAATAGCCCCTGACCAAGCGGCAGCTGACTTTAAAAAAAAACTAACTGAAACAAGCGTTAACTCGACCTCTGAACCTGAGGACGAAATTAAAAAAGATTTATTTGTCGACAGTCTTGAATCTCAAAGTATTGCAGCAGAAATACCTCCAGAGTCTGTTCCGGCCCTGGACGATCAAATCGAAACAACGGCAACAGCTATCACTGAAGCACAAGATTCCGTTCAAGAACCCTCTATAAAAGAAATCATTGCAACGAAAACTAATGCTGAACAGTCAGTGGCAGAAACAATTGTCCAAAAACCTATCGATAAAGCTGCGTGTAATTCCTCATTAATCAAAAGTCGTAAACCTTTCTGCCGAGATGAAATCGAAGACCTTGGTTATGGACCTACCATGGTTGTGATTCCAGGTGGGAATTTCACTATGGGCGGAAAGGATAAAAAAGAACAACCGGCTCATGCAGTGACTATAGGTTCGCACTTTGCGATGTCCGTTCATGAAATATCGTTCGGTGAATATGAGCAATATTGCCTATCAACAAATTCATCTTGCCCTACACAACCCTGGTCAGGAAAAGACTACCCGGTCGTCAATATTACTCACAGTGATAGCACATTATATGTTGAATGGTTGAGTCAAATGACGGGGCAGACATACCGACTACCAAGTGAAGCTGAGTGGGAATATGCTGCCCGAGCAGGTACAAAAACAGCGTATCCTTTTGGTGATGAAATTCTCATTACTGATGCTGTGTTTTCTGACCAGAAAACACTTTCTGCGCCCTTACCAAAATCTGATCGTTCTATTAACAGAAACAAATTTCGTTTATATCATATGGTAGGTAACGTACGAGAGTGGGTTATAGATACATGGTATGAAGGATATTCCGGCGCTCCTGTAGACGGTAGTGCGCGTGTTGATGCTGGTGTGGATCAATTTGTTGTTCGAGGAGGATCTTACACAGACTCTTCCGAAGCATTAAGATCAGGTGCGAGAGAACAACTTTCATCTGCCGACAACTACACTGGTTTTCGGGTATTACAGGAATTATCTGAATAAAGAAGTTCCCCGGTTACTCGAAATCAGGGAGTGGTTCTAGGCGACCATCATTAATTTGCGATTCTCTTCTGGAGAAATAAGCATTCTTAGTAAATTCATATTGATCCAGAGCAGCTTCGTTTACTAAATCGTTCGTAGTTAACAAACTAGCTTTAATATCAATAAAATTCAGAGTAAGTATTCCAGCTTTCAGCTCATCATTGTTATTCAGATAAGACACAGGATTCAAGAGAATATCATCAACGACAAGACTAGTTGAATCTCTCAAGGTGGTTGACCCAAAGATTGGTGCTACAATATAAGGACCTGAACCAACGCCCCACATTGCGAGAGTTTGTCCAAAATCTTCATCATGTTTAGTTAAGCCCATCTGAGATGAAACGTCACGGAACCCAGCAAATCCTAAAGTCGAGTTAAAAATGAATCTAGCTGTATCCATATACGCTTGCCCAATTTTGAATTGCAAAATATCATTCGCGATAATCGAAATATCATCAAGATTATTAAAGAAATTACTAATACCCTTCTCAATAAAATCAGGGGTTATTGCTTGATATAATTTGCTTACAGGATTAAATAAGACCTTATCCATTCCCTGGTTAAAGCTGTACATAGTTCTATTGAATCCTTCTATTGGATCGCGCTCATCGTATGCACCTGTTGTTGCACACCCTGAAATAAAAATGACAATCGCAACGCAAACGAGCAGACGTGACCTTCTAAGAAATAATTCTCCCATTACAAACTCCCCTCTGAGTTTTTGTACTCGCGCATACAAAGTGAAATACTGTTTTATTATTTATTATTCAGTCTTTTGAGATGACTTGATGTTGAGAGTACACTATCCATCAACAGGATTTCAATCTATTAACGTTGAAATAAAAACCATTATATTCAATAGCTTAGCTGACACGCCCGCTTTCCATTACAATTAAGCTATATAATTCAATTAATTACCTTAAATAACTCATGTAAGTTATAGATTTACCTGTAATAAAATTACCAACAATAAATTTTATGAAAAATTCTACTGAAAATATTGATCTTGATGAAAAATCAAAATTCAGTGCGCTTGCATCAGAGTGGTGGAATATCGATGGTGAACTGCAAACCTTACATGATATTAATCCAATACGGCTCAGATATATCGAAGACCATATTGATTTAACAGACAAACAAATTCTGGACGTTGGTTGTGGCGGAGGTCTACTGACAGAAGCATTGGCATCTAGAGGCGGATTGGTAACAGGTATTGATGTCAGTGAAGATCTTCTACAAGTTGCTGATGACCATGCGAGACAAACGAATCTGGATATTACGTATACTTGTACGACAGTTGAAAATTTTTCTTCCGATCATCACAATGTCTTCGACGTCATTACCTGTATGGAATTACTTGAACATGTTCCTGATCCAGGATCAATCATCAACGCTTGTATGGATCTGATTAAACCCGGCGGATTACTGTTTTTATCAACTATCAACAGAAATTTATAAG
>JBNMOP010000190.1:0-3371 GCA_051275005.1 Gammaproteobacteria bacterium
TTTATGAAATATCACGGGCGTGGAAAATTAAACAGTTTGAACCAGCATACTGAAGAATATCTTTGGATATGAAATTTATGTCTTTAGCGACACCCTCGTAGGCCAGTATCCAATGGAATAAAGTCTGCCTTACAGGCGATCATTAATTTGATTGGATGCTGGATCAAGTCCAGCATGACATCAGTAAGGAATGCGGAAAATTTAAAGCCGTCATTCCCGCGTTTGTGCCCTCGGGTACTTGTGCCCTCGGGTACTTGTGCCCTCGGGTACAGGCGGGAATCCAGTTAGAAAAGTATCGACAAGGGAAAATATATTTATGTTTGGAGATCACTAAGTGTTAGTACGATTATTTTATATTCCGGTTTGCTTCTTGGCAGTTCTCATCTCTTCCAGTCTGGATGTCAGGGCCGTCGATGAAGACTTCGCGACCTTATCTGAACGTGGGATATTAAATTTTTTTCATTATCAGAAAGTACTTCTATCAGATTATGTCTACACAATTGATATTGGAGATGACGGAATTGCGCCCACTAATCTGGACGTTATCCTGGCACACCGGGGGGTCCATGGGACATTAATCATTGAAAACAAAGATGAGGACGTCCACCGTATCGTCTTCATGCAACACATGGGTAATAACCTCAGTTATGATATGAACTCACCAGTAATAAAAGAAGGAGAACGCTGGGCAATAGATATTATGAAGGACGGGATATATCCTTTTCACTGTTCCTTACACCCCGAGAAATCACAAGGGATGATGCAGGTATGGTATGAGGAAGAAGAATTCTAGTAAAACCAATTTTTAGTTAACACGTGAGCCTAGGGTCACATAACACAGGAGCAATATAATGCGCCGATTGACTATGCAAAAAATATTTTCTATAGCTAAAGGATGGAGTGCAAATTTAGTTTTACTGATGCTAAGTGGTGCACTACTGACTGGTACAGTCAATGTGCATGCACAATCTGATTTGCTCGCAAAATATATTCCCGTTGCAGACACGATTGTTGTCAATGCCATGGTCTATTCCATGGATGATGTGAGTTCCAATACCAGTCCAGGTACGGTTGCCAATGCCATGGCCATCAAGGATGGCAAGGTATTGGGTTTGGGAAGTAACGAAGAAATCCGTTCATTGGCGGGTCCACAAACAGAGATACTCGATGCCGGCGGCAGGACGGTGATACCAGGAATTATAGACACCCATTCACATCTTGATAGTTACGGTGTGAGCAGATTTGCGAAAGACGTCCTTAAAGGTGGTAATGATTATGAATGGCGTATTGAACCACCTTCATTTGATTTTAAGTATGGCGTGAACTGGGATGAAGGTTGGGAATATATGGTAACCAAGACGCGCGAAGTACTCACCGAAGCGGTATCAAAAACTGATCCCGGTAAATGGATAGTAATCGTAATGGGAATTCCGGCGCCAAATTGCCAGGTGGGTTATCTGGAGAAGCGGTATACGAAACAGAATATGCAGCTCGATGAGCTTGCGCCGAATAATCGTGTTCATGTTATCTGCGTGCAACGTCCGGTACTCAATACCAATGCAGAAACATTCTATCGTTCAGAATGGGGAGATCCCATGGAGCCTGGATTAATGGATGCCTTTAATGACAACACGGGACGTGCCAGTAATACTCTTAGCCGGGTATTGCGTACGGATTACCTGTCGGACACCAACGAGTTGGCCGAGATTCTGGAACGACAAAACTGGTTATGGGCAGCAACAGGGGTTACCACCTGGTCATCCACAATACGTGGTCGCCGTACCATTGAAATTTACAAATTACTGGATCAAAGAGGGACCATAGGCACTCGCCTCGCATTTTCACCTAGCCTGGGGACATTGGCACAAACCACCTTTGAACGATCTGATTCTGAATTTATGGGTTACGGAACGGACTATGTATGGTTTAACGGTATGAGTCTGCGCGGTGTTGACGGGGCATATCCTTCTTTTTCCACGACTCTGGAGCCGCCTCAAATTCCTCAGGAAATTAAAGATCGTGAATGGGAGAAACCGACGAACGCTTGGGTGAAGGTAATCTTGTCAGAAGGCCACCGCTATGCCAATTCTCATACCGCAGGGGATTATGTACTGGAAACGGGACTGGATGCTATCGAGGCGGAAAGTGCAAAGCTGGGCATGTCGATGGAAGAAATTCGCGCTCAACGCCATGGCTTTGACCACTGTGCCATGAATCCCCGGCCTGATCAGATACCTCGAATTGCTCAACTGGGTGTCATCATGAGTTGCAAGGCGACGTACCTGGAGACCATGGTGATCGGTGTCGCAGCGGATTATGGTGCAGCGTTTACAAAATGGGTTGTACCTGTTGGTGGACTTATAAAAGGTGGTGCAAAAGTCGTACTTGAAATTGATGACCGTAACCATCCTGAAGCCGGTACATTCTATTGGTTTGATTTGCTGGTAAACCGGGTCTCTGATGATGGCCATGTTTACAATCCAGAAGAACGCATTGACCGTGTACAGGCCTTGAAAATGGCGACCCTCTGGGCGGCAGAGTACGTACTTCGGGAAGACCAGCTGGGATCACTTGAACCCGGGAAGTGGGCTGATTACCTTATCCTGGACAAGCCATTTTTCGATAGGAATGCAGTGCCAGACAGGAAGATCAAAACCATCAGACCATTGCTAACGCGGGTGGGTAACAAAACCGTATACTTGAATCAGTCCCTGGCGGATGAATGGAAAGTAGACGCGGTTGCCGGTGCTGGTACAGAGGAACAGTTAGCGACGCTACGCGAGAAGATTATTCAATGGGAAGGTGAAATTTATTGATTGAGGGTGAGGGGTGAGGTGTGAGGGGTAAGGCGAACGGATAATATAAAAAATTAGACAGGATTTACAAGATTAACAAGATGTTAAATATATTGAATAATAAATCCTGTAAATCTTGTTAATCCTGTCCAGTTTAAGTCCGCCTTGCAGGAGGTCATTAAGTAGATTGGATGCTGGTATGTACCCAATGGGCACGAGTACCAGCATGACGATGTTTTGGGATGACGGATAATATAAAAAATTAGACAGGATTTACAAGATTAACAAGATGTTAAATATATTAAATAATTAATCCTATAAATCTTGTTAATCTTGTCCAGTTTAAGTCAGCCTTACAGGTGGTAATTAAGTTGATTGGATGCTGGTTTTTACCCAAGGGCATAGGCACCAGCATGACGATGTTTTGGGATGACAAAAAGATGATGCCGTCATACTGGCGGAAGCCAGTATCCAATAGTAAAAGTCCACCCTATGGGTGGTCATTATATTTGACTGGATTCCGGGTTCTGCTCCGCAGTCTCGGAATGACGAGGTTTATGTCCTCGTCATTCCCGC
>JBNMOP010000191.1:0-3330 GCA_051275005.1 Gammaproteobacteria bacterium
AGTAAAGCTGGATACAGCAACAGGGTAAGATCATTCGTTCCTGCTTTAAATATAAAAACCAATCCTTCAATGCTAACTGCAATAGTAATGATTACAATTATTTTTGTAATTGTTCTTCTTGCTTCTTCAGGATCACGAAGTTCTTTATTCAAAAATACTTCTTCTTCTATCATATACTGAGCAACTTCAAGAATGGCTGCAGCTATAATTATTGCACCTACAGACTGAAGCATTAATGGAATAAACTCGGCTTCTTCCCTAACGTAGGAAATGACCTCATAAACAGACCATCCCATAATTATTAGGGATAGGGCTATAAGAATTAAACCCGCGAACAGATGAACTCCAGAGAATATAATATTAAATATTTTTTTCATGATTTGACCTTAATGAATTTTAAACTAATGAGGGCCGATCTGACATCGATGTAATACGCATAACTCCGAAAATAACTGGCCCAGAGAAGCGAGGGTCCAAGTTAATTTGTATTGTTAGGGAGGAGTTGTTGGAAAAGCATTAGCTAAGCTTTACTAATCTAATGAATGTCCGCTATCCATCCCAAAACTTTTACTACAACATCTAAATCCATAATAGTTATCCTTTACGTTGACAGTTTAGAAACATAACGACTCAAACACGGTTTGACTTGTTATATTAATTTACTCTTATAAAATATCCGATAAAGCCTTTTCTATATGCTCATATTTGAATTGAAAACCAGCATTTTCAATCTTTAACGGAAGCACCTTATTTCCTGCCAATAAAAGCTCTTTTCCCATTTCTCCCATCAATAGTTTTATAACTATTGATGGTATGTGAAACATTGTAGGACGTCCTAACGATTTACCTAAAACCTCTGTAAATAACGAGTTCGTAATTGGATTTGGGGCTGTAGAGTTAATAGGGCCATTTAAGTTTCCATGTTTTATGCAGTAGTCAATAATGCCAATTAAGTCATCTAAGTGTATCCATGACATCCATTGTTTTCCTGTACCTATTTTCCCGCCCAATCCTAATTTGAAAGGGGGCAACATTTTTTGTAATGCGCCACCGTTCTTACCTAATACAACCCCAGTACGCAATAGACAGGTGCGAATACCTAATAATTCAGCCTGCATCGCACATTCTTCCCACCTAACACATAGTTTACTAGAAAAGCTATCGTCTCCAGAACAACCTTCATCTACACCTACATTTGATGATCCCGCACCGTAATATCCTATTGCTGAACTACTAATGAATAATTCTGGCTTGTTCTTGGAGCTTCTAAAAAACTCTATGATTTCTTGGGTGGTATTTATGCGACTTTCTAATATTTTTCGTCGTTGACTTTTTGACCATCGTTTATTAGCAATCGGTTCTCCAGCAAGATTTATCACGACATCAAATGTCTCATTAGCACTAAGGTTACTCAACTTACTAACACCTTTCATATTTTCACTAATCAATTCAGGGTGCCTAGTTTTAACTACAATACTATGCCCTTTTTTTGATAGATAAGAACATAACGCAGTGCCTATAAAGCCTGTTCCTCCAGAAATAAGAAAGTTCATAATTAGGACCTATACAACGTGCTTTGAGTTTTTATCTTGGAAATATAACTAGGGTTTAAGGGACACATTGTCCGCTAAAGTATTATATATATTCATAGTGTCTGCTTCGGGTCGACAGCAGTATATCAATATTTATTGGCAAAGCATCCGCTTTGAATCGGAAAGCAGTCTATCAACATTTATTAATCAAACTGCCTTAACATCTTCTCAGCTTGTTCATGACTAACTGCTGCATAAGGTGATTTTCGTGTACGTCCATGAGCATGCATTCGAAATTCAACAAAATCATACTGCTTGTCAAAATGCATAAATGGATTGCCGTCAATCTGTTCTGCCATGGTTGCTGTTGGCGTAACGGAATAATTATGTCCTGGATGAATCACTGTTGATCCCGCTAGTGTTTCTTTCATATGCCTCAGGGTATTAAACATTACTTCTGGATCACCTCCCGTCATGTCACAACGCCCACAACCAAACACGAACATGGTATCTCCAGTAATTAATTGATCATCTATAAGATAACAAGTTGAGCCTGGTGTATGACCTGGTGTATGTAACACCTCAATTTCAGTGTCACCCAATTGAATATGATCACCACCATGATGCAATGCAGGTTTTGCTAATTTATGTCCCCAAAATTCTGCCTCGGCATTTAGCAAATGTAATTCGGCATCAAATTTATCAAGAACCTTATCGACACCGTTAATGTGATCATGATGACTGTGCGTCAACAGAATATCTGTGATTTTTATGCCCTGCTTTTCTGCCAGATCAATTACCTGCTCAACCTCCCATGCTGGATCAACAATCGCCGCAGTTTTATTCGCAACATCTTCGATTAGATAAACAAAGTTTTGCATCGGACCAAGTTCGTGAGTATGAATTTTAAATTTTTCTTGTTTAATCAAAACGGAATTTTTTCTACTCAATATCAAGTTTTCGAATTAGTGGAGCAATTGTTGTTGCTTGTACAAACAGGGTAAATATCACGACCCCATAAGCAATTGACTGTATTGTATACCAGTAATCCAGCGTTAATGGTAGAGATAAGGCCAGTGCCAACGTTACCGTGCCTCTGACGCCTCCCCAGGCTAATACCACTTGATGCTTCATTGGTACTGCATCAACGCCTGGGATGATATGCAAGATTGGGAACAATCCAAACACCATAACAACCCTGGCAACAACCACAGCGATAATGCCTATCAGCATGGCTAGCCATTGCTCCTTAAACATTAACAAGGTGATCGTAATTCCGGCCAACAGAAAGATAGTTGATTCCGCTATATGTCCTAACAAGCCCCATAATTTTTCGGCAAATTCATAGTTAATTTCTGTCGTTGTTTTCCGTCGACATCTTCCAATCGTCAGGCCTGCGGCTAAGACTGACATTACCCCTGATAAATGCAGTAAATCTTCAGCAATTAGAAATGTCGCATAAGCACAGATTAGACTAAGCAGTGGAAATGAACCAGTCCCACCTATTATCTTCATCAACAAACATGTAATCAATCCAGTCATAATACCTACGACCAGACCACCAAAAAATACCGTTGCGAAACGAAGTAAAATCTCGTCTACAGACCCTGCTGACATTACCCCAGTGGCTATTGTGATCAATAGACTGAACATCACAACTGCGGTTGCATCATTAAATAGACTTTCGCCTTCCAGTAGCATACTTAATCTTTCAGGTGCATTGGCATTCTTTAATAAAGCCAGTACGGCGGCAGGATCAGTCGCCGATAATAAAGCGCCGGTGATAAGTGCTGCAATC
>JBNMOP010000192.1:0-3303 GCA_051275005.1 Gammaproteobacteria bacterium
CAATTAGTATTTCATCTCTAACACCAATTAATGTGACCGACATATCAGGATGCTTCTGTAAAATATTAGCCGTAGCAGGAACTATCTCGGATGGTCCGAAATCCCCCCCCATGGCATCAATTGCAATTCGATCAGTCAAATCTAACTACTTGATTACTTCAAAGACTAAAGAAATATTTCTAATAGGAGAGTACGTCACTAACAATGAATCCAGGCTATTCAGTTTCTTCTTCCTTGGTTTCAATAATTTTTTGTCCACGATAATACCCATCTTCACTCATATGATGACGACGATGAGTTTCTCCTGTAGTGGGCTCAATGGATAATGCAGATCCCGAGAGGCTATCATGCGACCTACGCATGCCTCGTCTAGATACTGATTTTTTATTTTTTTGTACGGCCATAGTGTGGTAACTCCCAAGTTATTTTTTTCTATCTTTTAACGATTTTAATACTGTAAACGGGTTATCCTGCATGGATTTATATTTCTGATTTGTCTGCACTACAGGGCAAACATCTACAGAATGTAGTGGCGATATTGGCAGAGACAATAAGATTTCATCTTCTATCAGGTTATGTAAAGATATTGTGTTATCTTCAGCTAGAAATGGCTCCATGTCATCTTGTAATAACGCGATATCTTCCTCGTTTTTAATTATGCCAATGTTTACTGGAATCTTTATATTAAGGGTAAACTTAATTAAACATCTTTGGCACAAAGTAATCAGCGATGCTGATATCTCTCCCTTTATTTGGGTTACCCCATTGTCACATTTTAAAAATTCTAGTTTATATATTGCCAATTCATCATGAAATTCAGTGAATTCACTCAATCTTGACATATATTTAAGGAATATCTTGCCGTTCAGTATCTCTCCTGATAAGGCAATTTTTTCAGGCTCTATTGTTAAAGACTGGTCCTGTATCATCTGGCGGGGAAGTTTAGCTATACACAACATCAGTGTCAAAGGTTAGAGTCAGCAAAAACCTATACTTGACAGTAATTTACAGCTAGGCATCATCGTAAAAATATGGAACAAAATATGAAAATCATTCTCGCATCGTCTTCAAACTATCGAAAATCGATGTTAAAACGGCTTAATCTTAGTTTTGAAATCGTTATACCTGATATCGATGAAACAGCAAAAGAAGATGAATCACCATCACAATTGGTCATGCGTTTATCATGCCAAAAGGCTGAGAAAATAGCTAAAAGTCATGCTAATGCACTTGTCATTGGATCAGACCAGATTGCCTGTCTGGATCACCAAGTGCTATGCAAACCTGGAAATAGAGAGAATGCAATCAAGCAATTGCAACTTATGTCAGGTAAGTCCATCACTTTTTTGACTGGCTTATGCCTTTTTAACAGCGTAACTAAAGAATTTCAAAGCGCGATTATTCCATATGAAGTATGTTTTAGAGTGCTAAGCATTGATCAAATTAAGCGATATTTGGACATAGATACACCCTATGACTGCGCCGGAAGTTTTAAATCAGAGGAATCTGGTATTACTCTAATTAACAAGATGACCGGGGATGATCCAACTGCCCTTATGGGATTACCCTTAATAAGTTTAGCTGAGATGTTACGAAATCAAGGTGTGAATTTTCCTTGATATTACATTAGATTAATACTATTAATCATTGTTTTATAACAATTTTATTTCACTTATTACTTGATCTGATACGAATGTACCCAAGGTCTTTGCAATCCTATCTAGGTAATTAGGTTTAAAGCTATAATTTACAATGTCTTCAGCCTTTATTACCTCACGAGCAACAAAACCAGCACTACCAAGACCATCAATCAGACCCAATGCCAATGCTCGTTCACCTGTCCATATTAATCCACTAAAAACTGTATCATCATTTCCTAGTAATCGATCACCACGCCCTGTTTTCACTACATTCTTGAATTGTTGATAGATTTCATCCAACATTTGATCAACATGAGCGATTTCATCATCTTTCAAGGGTGAAAACGGATCCATAAATGCCTTATTTTCTCCAGCATGAAGTACACGTCTTTCAATTCCAAGCTTTTCAATCGTCTGCACAAATCCAAACCCTGCCATAATAACGCCTATGGAGCCTACTAAACTGGCTTTATCCGCGAATATCTTATCTGCAGCACTGGCAATGTAATACCCTCCTGAAGCGCACAAATCACTAATAACTGCATATATCGGTATGTCTGGGTTTTTATCTCGTAAACGATATATCTCATCTCTAACATAACCTGCTTGTACAGGGCTTCCTCCAGGACTATTAATTCGTAGAATTATTCCTGATGTATCTTCATCCTTATAGGCTGCCCGCAATCCCGATACAATATTATCTGCACTCGCACTCGAACCAGCAGCAATTACACCATTTATATCTATAAGTGCTGTATGCTTTTCTCCACTAATACCTCCTCTACCTAGTTCTACGTATTCACTCACAAAGATCGCAAAAAAACCAAGTAAGTATGTTGCAAACAAGAATTTGAAAAATATCCCCCAACGCCGGTTTCTGCGTTGTTCTTTTAAAAATTCACGTGCAAGCTGATTCGCCAAATCCTGTTCAAAATCAGATGAATTATTTGAACTTGATTGATTATTATCTATCATTGCAATTGCTGCTCCTAAATTATAATCCTCATACAGTCCTTAAAATTAATTTAAATATCATGCTTTATGTGTACTGTAGCTTTTTAAAAAAAGAGACAGTTCATCTGCCAAGGGTGCATTGATTGTGAATGGTTTTTTGCCTTTAAATGCTGGAATAGTAATGGATTCAGCGTGAAGAAAAAGTCTTTTAAGTCCAGAATTTTTCATTTTTTTGTTATATATTTTATCACCATATTTTTCATCACCTGCTATTGGATGACTAATTGATTCTGCATGGACTCGTATCTGGTGTGTTCTGCCCGTTTTTATATTGACATCCACCAAAGTAGAATCATTAATTAATTTAATTTTTTTAAATACAGTTTCGGCCTGTTTTCCTTCATCTGCAATACCACTAAGTCTTTCGCCTCCCCTTATAATATTACGAGCCAATGAATTCGTTACCGTCAGCATATCTTTTTCAAGTTGTCCTTTTAGTAATGCTTTATAGTTTTTTTTGATTTGTCTATTTTTAAAGCACTCATGTAAAAATGTAAGAAATTGCATATTTTTTGAGATCAGGAGTATACCGGAAGTATCACGGTCCAGCCTATGTGCCAGTTGCAGTGTTCCAATATTATCTTTTTTTAATATTCTTAAAATTTCTATTACGCCAAATGAACGACCAGTACCACCATGAACTACTACA
>JBNMOP010000193.1:0-3172 GCA_051275005.1 Gammaproteobacteria bacterium
TAACATTTCCGGATACACCGCTAGCTTTACTATAGTCTGCAAGGTTTGAATCTATTTCGGCATCTGCAGTGACCACGCTGGATATGGACCAGACCATGTTCAAAATAACTACAAGGGATAATTTCATTGCCGTTTTCATATATATAAGTTCTCCATATTGAATTGCATAATCATTCAAGCATTCGCCAGCAAATCCTCTACTGGTAGCTCTGGTACAATAGTGATGGAGAAATATTAAAGTTTTATGACAATATTAATAATTACTTAATTTTTAATAAATTCAACAATAACGGGTTTAATGTTATCGATGATATCTTTTTGAATAATTAACGAGTTGGGAATACGAAATCGAAACACACTACCTTTCCCAAGCGTACTTTCAACCTCCAACCTGGATTTATGGTTTACCAAAATATGTTTAACAATAGCTAGGCCCAGTCCAGTACCTCCTTTTTCACGAGACCGACCACTATCTACACGAAAAAATCTCTCTGTTATCCTGGGAATATTCTCGGGACTAATTCCCTCCCCCGTATCAATAACTTCGAGCACACCTTCATTATTGATCAGGCACCATTTAATCGTAATGTTCCCAAGATCAGGTGTATGTTGAACTGCATTAAATACGATATTTGATATGGCGCTGTATATCTGACCTCTATCGCCCTTCATCCATAGCTCATCATCTAATTCAGTATTGAACTTATGAGAGACTATGCCGCTTATTGCCCTGGCCTCATTGATAATATTGGTGATTATATCGGGAATTTTGACCGGTTCAGTGTGCCTTGGCTCTTCATTGGTTTCCAGTGAAGACAGGTTTAACAAATCTTCGATTAACCGCCGCATCCTTTCTGCCTGGGTTCTCATTTTCGTTACTCTGCGACCTTCTTCAATCAATTCTTTTTCAGAAAACTCGTCCTCAAATGACTCAAGATATCCGGAAATAACAGTTAACGGCGTTCTAAGTTCATGAGAAGCATTGGCAATAAAATCCGAACGCATTTTGTTTATCTTATGTATCTTAGTAATATCTCTCGCAACAAGTAATCTCCCGGTCTTCCCAAATGAAACCAGGCGTATCTCCAGATGAAGATCGCTATTGATATGTGATATCAGATCTAGACTCCTTTCTGTCCCAAAAAATGATTTTTTTTTCTGATTCAGAAAATTGGCAAGATTAGGATGTCGTATCAGATTATTAATTCTCTGACCCTTATCCAATGAATGATTAATGCCCAGATATAATTCTGCTTTACTATTAGCCCATTCAATTTCGTTATTTTCACCTAAAACAATTATCGCATCAGGCAGAGCCTGTGTTGTTTCTTTAAACCTTTTCAAATAGCTGGTTAACTTTTTTTTTCTTTTTTTGTGGCGAATCTTTAAATTTTCATATTGATTCAAGATTTCATCATTAAGTCCAGAAACATTGGGAGGCTCCTGGGACTTGCCATTTTTTATCCACTGCAGGAGGTTATTCAGGACTCTTATCTGCCAAAGCACATATAACAACAAACTCATTGATAAAAACAGAAAGACGTTTCCGAATATTAAACCGAAAAATACTGAAATAATTAATACAAACGCTAACCTCGTGTAATCCTGTTTCATTTTATAAAAAACAGGATGAGGTTATTTGAGAGAGAATCGGTATCCAAAACTCCTGACAGTCTGAATATATTTGTCAAACCCATAGGGTTCGAGTGTTTGGCGTAATCTTCTGATATGTACGTCGACAGTCCGCTCTTCCACGTAAACATTTTGGCCCCAGACCTGATCGAGTAATTGTGCCCTATTATAGACCTTTTCAGGATGTCGTATAAAAAAATGTAGCAGCCTGAATTCGGTAGGACTGATAGCGACGTTATTATCAATAATAGTTAACTGACACGTGTCAGGATCCAGACTTAATCCTTGTATTTTTATTACGTCCTGTAACCCGTTCTTAGCCGTCCTTCGAATAACGGCACGAATTCTTGCAAGTAGCTCTTTTGTAGAAAATGGTTTGGTTATATAGTCGTCTGATCCTGAATCCAAAGCTTTAATTTTATCCGTCTCTTCTCCTTTGGCAGTTAACATTATTATGGGTATGTCTTTTGTCTCGACCTTCGACCGCAATCGACGCGCATATTCAACTCCACTAATACCAGGCAACATCCAGTCCATCAATATCAGATCAGGCGTTCTTTTCTCTATCGATTGACGTGCTTCTTCCATTCTAGAAGCCTCTTCAAAAATATACCCTTCTTTCGTGAGTGCATAACCAAGCATTTCACGAATAGCATAATCATCCTCAACAACAAGAATTATTTTCTTCATTTACGTATTTCAATTGTCACCCGGTGATTAAAGAGCATTTATATTACAATATGATTACAACTGTATGCTGACACACCTAATACCAAATAAAATAAAAAAATTTATTTATATTTCATGGAAAATTTGTAATGCCTGCCAATTTGATAAATAAATTTCTATTTAACATTAACCTTGTAACGATACTGTAACATTTATTTACTATTTTATGCCTCACCTGGGTAGAAACCAGATAATGATGATTGCAGAAGTTTCGATTACTAGATTTATATATTGATTTGCAGACAGCTCCAGAATTAAAAAAATTAATTCTCGGAAAAGTATAAGTTTTTTAAATATAGGTCAGTATACCAGTACGTATGAATCATTACTGTGATCACCAAGGTATATGTAGGAACATAATTTAATCAAAAAAACATTAACTATCTACCCGAGAGGTTCAAACGTGCTTAATACAAATAGAGTTGCTGAACACATCCGTTATATTCTGATTTCTTCTATGTTTAGCTTCATCCCGATCCAAGCAATTGCAGCAAACTCAGCAATGATAGAATTAATTGAAATATTGAATAATAAGGGAAGTATTACCAACGAAGAATACCAACTATTAAAAAATGCGGCGATGTCAGACCAGAAACATGAAGAGGTTACCATACAGGAAATCCAAAAAGACGTTAAAGATGAAGTCATGCTGGTCACGAAGGATCTTAATGTTACTACTACTAATTGGACTTCAAAGATCAGTCTCAAGGGTGACGCCAGAATGCGTTATTCGGGGAAAAAAGAGGAACCGAACATTAACCGCGATCGCGGACGTGTCCGTTATCGCCTTGGGGTGATTGCACAACCAACC
>JBNMOP010000194.1:0-3146 GCA_051275005.1 Gammaproteobacteria bacterium
CATGGCCAATTGAATATCTCTGCCTACATCAAGTTCAGTCTGCATTCTCTTTTTTTGTGTTTCGATAAGTCTGTAGGCATCTTTTAATGCTTCATGGTTTTTCTTTAATGCTAACTGAGTTCTTACCCTGGCTTCTACAATAGCGGGTGAAATGGGTTTAGCCAAATAATCAGCCGCGCCTAAATCCAGGCCCTTAGTTTCACTTTCTTCTTTACCCATTGCGGTAACAAAAATAATCGGAATATCTTTTGTGTTAGGATCACTTTTTAAGTGCTTACAAACTTCATAACCATCCATTTCAGGCATCATGATATCGAGTAAAATCAAATCTGGAGGAGACGCTGAATTAGCTGCTTTAATCGCCTGCTGTCCATTGATTGCAGCCATCATTTTATACGTTGGCTTCAATAACTCAACCAGTACATTAATATTTAATCGTTCATCATCAACCACTAATATTTTCTGAATTTTGTCCATTACACTTTAACCTACAATTGATTTATTGGTCATATTTTGTTTAACTAAATCTAGAGTTTGCTGCGCATCTTCGTACTCAAATCCAGCGACTTGTTTCTTTAATTTGGATAATATAACGTTCTGATTATATCCTTTCAAACTCGCTATTAACACTTCTGTTTGTTCTTCTGAGTCAGGGTCCATCTCTTCTAACAACAGTGCCAATGCATCTATCTTTTCACTGATTGTTTCAAGACTTTCCAGAATATAGTCCTCTGAGACATCAACCTGTTGGCTACTACTTATTGCGACTAATTTAAGTTGTTCAAATAATGGCTGCAAAACAGCAACTAAATTTGTCATACTAGATTCAAATAATTCCTTTTGGTTATCTTTAATGGCGAACTCAAGATTGCCAGCTTGTTCCTGAACAGATAATGCGCCAATAGTTCCTGCTATTCCTTTTAATGTATGGGCGATTCTTTGTGCTTCGTCAAGATTGTCTATCGACAAAGCTTGCTCAATCGTCAGCAATACATTTTGATAATCATTATAGAAATCCATAATGAGTTTATTTAATAGTTTTTTATTGCCATTGACATGTTTAAGCCCTTCTTCTATTGAAAGGCCTCTGATCTGATCTATCTCATCAGTATTTGCCTCTTTTGAATTACTCTCATCAATATTGATTGTTTCAGGAATTTCTCTATCACCTGGCTTTATCCATTTTACCAGTGTATTAAATAAAACCGTGGGATTAATGGGTTTGGTAATATGGTCATTCATTCCAGCGGCTAAAGCATTTTCTTTATCTTCTTGAGTTGCATTTGCTGTCATTGCCAAAATTGATAAATCTGCATATTGTTGCTTTTCTCTAATCAACTTGGTCGCAGTATAACCGTCCATGATGGGCATTTGAATATCCATTAATACACAATCATAATTATTTAATTCGAAATCCTCAACCGCCTCTTTCCCATTATTCGCTACATCGACGATAAATAATTCCGCCTCTAATAGTTCAGTCGCTACCTGCTGATTAATCGTATTATCTTCAACCAAAAGAATCTTAGCGCCGCGAACTTTATCTAACGCTTCTTTGTCGATACCCAGGCTATGCCTACTTCCTTTGGCGTTACCAAGAATTTGATGGCCAAAAGTCTCCATGATGGTATCTAACAACAGTGATGGATTGACAGGTTTATTCAGTTCGTTGTCTAGCAGCGAAACACCGTCCATATCAGCATAATCACCATAACCATAAGCGGTAACCAATATAACTTTAGGTATTTTCTTTAATTTTAGTTTTTGCTTTATCTGTTTGGTAGCGGTCACGCCGTCCATTCCATTGGGCATCATGAAATCCATAAGAACTAAATCAAATGGTTGGTCAACACCTATTAATTTTTCAAACGCTTCTTCAGCCGTCGCAACACACTCAACTTCTAAACCAAAATCATTGATATATTGCTCTAATATTTCTCTGGCATGAGGATTATCATCAACGACAAGAACCTTAAGTCCATCCAGATTAGAAGACAACTTTTTAACATGAGGGTCAGGGTTTATATCTAGGTTAATATCAAAAATAAATTTACTGCCCTTGCCGGGTTCACTTTCTATCCAGATTTCACCTTCCATCATTTCAACAAGTTGTTTAGAAATAGTTAATCCTAATCCTGTCCCACCATATTTTCTGGACGTTGAGGTATCAGCTTGAGAGAAGGATTGAAATAATTTACCCATTTGTTCTTTGCTCATTCCAATGCCAGTATCTTCAACCGAAAACCTTATTGTCGCTCTACCATCTTTTTGGTGGACTAAATTTATTCTTAACAGTATTTCTCCTTGTTCTGTAAATTTCACCGCATTATTGGATAAGTTTATTAAAATCTGGCCTAACCTGAGCGGATCGCCCAGTAAGTTTACAGGTACATCAGAACCCCTTGAAAATAAGAGCTCCAGAGATTTTTCCTGAGTTTTAACGCTAATCATGGTGGCCAGACTTTCCAAAACCTCATCCAATGAAAATGGGATCACTTCCATATCAAGCTTTCCTGCTTCAATTTTAGAAAAATCGAGAATATCATTAATTATGCCTAATAAAGAATTGGCGGATGAATGAACCTTATTAAGATAATCTTGTTGTTTGGGCGTTAATGACGTCCGGAGTGCTAGGTCAGACAAACCAATAATTGCATTCATTGGCGTGCGGATTTCATGGCTCATATTGGCTAGAAAATCGCCCTTGGCCTGATTCGCTTCATCGGCTGCATTTTTTGCCTCGATAATTTCAGTTTCTGACTTTACACGATCTGTTATATCCTTAATAAAAGCAGAATATAATATTTCTCCATCAATCATATTTTTGGTAATTCCGACTTCGGTAGGAAAAATGATACCGGACTTTGTTAAGCCAAACAATTTCAATCCACGGCTCTCCATGTGGACATCATCAGTGAATGAGTCCCGAAACCTATGAACATTTGTGAGATGATCTTTCCGAGCATACGCCGGAATCAGCATTGTAATTTCCTGACCTAGCACTTCGACCGCACTGTAACCCCACATCTGCTCACATGCAGGGTTGAATCCTACGACATGCTGACGATCGTCTATTGTCAGAATGCCATCAGTAGCATTCTCCAAAATCAGCTCTGATTTTTTGGTTGCCTTCTGCAATTCCTGGG
>JBNMOP010000195.1:0-3117 GCA_051275005.1 Gammaproteobacteria bacterium
CTGGACACGGATATACAGGGTTACTTTTGTGACCCACAAAGTCCGTGGCAACGTGGGTCAACCGAAAACACAAACGGATTACTTAGACAGTACTTTCCAAAGGGAATGGACCTCTCCGATGTCTCGCAAAATAAACTGAACGCGGTAGCGAGACAACTCAACGGACGACCAAGAAAAACATTAGGGTTTGAGACACCAGCAGAAAGATTTGACGCATGTGTTGCATCGACCCGGTTGAGACGGCAGCTAAAAGCGGACTTTAAACGCTACATAATTAGTTACAGACAATGACATCAATATATACTAACGCTAGAGTTTATTTGATTATTAGCATTGTTCACTACAAATATTTTCTTCCTCGTCCCAATGCGTTTCATCTTGTTGATTGCCATTATCGAACATTCTTTCATTGCGCTTATTTCCATTTCCCCAATATTCAATCCATGGCCCGTCTTTCTTCCCGATAAGGTAGTTTCCCTGAGATACCACGTTCCCACTTACATCCCATTCGGTCCAGAGTCCTTCGGACTTCCCATTAATAATATTTCCTTCTTTACTTTTTTGCCCATTGGCATGTCTTTCAATAATAAGACGAGAAGGCTCTTCAACTAGTTTCAGTTGCCACCCTAACTGGGCCATGCAGTTACTAACATACTCTCTTCGATTACTTCGCTGTGATGATACAATTCTGGAGTATTCATTATATTGATACTGCTGAATATCCTTAAACCGGTTACATACCGGGTAAGTAACTAATCTTTTAGTAGGGACATTTCTGCCCCGTGCTCTACCATTATTTAGATAATTCCGTTCACCCCAGACTTCTACACTCAGGTTTCTATCATTCCTGTTTGCATAAGCCTTCATTAAGCCTGGTGAGTTATAGACATAGGCTGCATAGTCTGGTCTCAAAAAAACCGATGTCTTAACAAAAGGCCTGGCTATGCACTGGCGAAAGACGAGATCTGGACTTCGCATTGCCACAGGGAGAGGAAAAACGGCCTCACTATCACCGTTGCAGTCACCCTGGTCAATTACAAGATTTTGCTCAACCATGGTGGGACTATAGCTACTGTTTGCCCACTTGTATTGCGGCATATTACAGGCTGCAAGAAACAGAGAGATTATTAAAATAAAAAACAACGTAAATTTTTTCATTATTTTTATCTACTTTCTTTACTCTTACAAATTATAGACTGATAGATTTTATTTTGGTTCTAATGAAATTCAATTTCACTTTCATATCTGCGCAGTGACAATCTAATAATAACCTTATTTTACAGTTAACGGGAATGTCCGTTTTTGTTGGGAAGGTCATATCTATCCGGGTCTCGGCTACACATAACCATTGGACTAAGCGGAACGACTAAAATAAGAGTATTTTCTAGTGAAAGCGCGTATCCACTAACTCTTGAATGGAGATACCCTATCCCACCATCTACATAACCCTATCTTATAGTTTATAAACCAGAGCATGTCCCCTATAATCAAGAAAACACGAAAAACGAGAACTCAATTATGATTTTTAATCGACTCTGCACCGTCACACTCACCACTCTAATCAGCGGTTTACTCATGCTCCCGTTAAGCAGTAATGCCTGGGAACCACCCAACCAGGTCTCACTAAAAGAAATTCAGGAAAATACTGCTAATGTTATGGCCATGCCCGTCATTCCTACTACGATAAAAGAAGATATTTTTCGTATTCAGGCGGTAGGTATGGATTGGGACATAGGTGTGATGGTTTATCAGCCAACGGATCAATCTCGCATCCCCGTCGGGGCCGATGGTAAGAAATTGGGAATCTTTCTATTACACGGCGGTACCGGGGATTGGCGTTCTCTGGATCAAGCTGCGCGAATCGCATCAGAGAAATTTGGTTACCGTGTTGTGAGCATGACCTTCCCAGGCAGACTTAACCTGGACGACGATTCACGGGACTGGCCCCTTGATACAGTCAACCCTGACGGCACCTATCGCACGCCCATCTGGCTTAAAGGAGAGACCATCACGCCGGATCAATACGAAGTAATAACCGATGGCGATGGTAAATCTGGTGCACCATCCAGCTACGGCACCAATTTTTTTCTCAGCGCCAAAGAAGGAACCGTTTTATATAATCGAATGGCCGGCTGGCCGGTGGCCTTTGAAGAAGGCATGAAGACCGCCCTGGCACGTCACTTCCCCGTAGACCAATATTCTGTGTATGCACACGGCCATTCTACTGGTGGTCCATTCATTCACTATCTCAGTCAACGTGTAAACAACCTCAAAGGTATTGTTGGTTATGGCACTGCCCTGTTTGGATATATGAACGCCGCGGCGGGTAGCAGTTGGAATTATCCATTCCACTACTTGCGCTTGAGAACCTGGCGAGACGCGGCCCGTTATGCCGACGAAGGATTTGTTGGAAAAGAGATGAGTCTACCTGTAAAAATGGAGCGCGTGTTTGAGGGTTGGGATCGTGCAAAAGTGCAAGCTAATTTCAAGGCCGAAGACTTTGTTCACAAAAACTCCGTCCAATCACTAAGTGAGGGCGCAAAGGTTACGGCCCAACGAATGAAATTGGACGGAGAGGAAACCCAAACACTCGTGGATCGCTATGTTGGTTACACCCGTGAGCTTAAAGGCTCCAGGGTAAAACCAGTCCCACCCATCCTGCATATCAATGGCATCGGCGATAACACCGTCACCTATGGTCGCTTTGTAAATTATGGCAAGAAAATATATGACACCATGGTTCCACCCCCTAAGGCAAACGCCATCCTGTTTGGCGCTGGAGTGCATTCCTGGGGATTCAAGGATGAAGAAATTCCTTATGGCATCGCACCAGCTGTAATTCATATGTGGAATGAAGCGATACAGGAAGGATACTTTGATTAACATACTTTATTGTTAATAAGCAATATTAGTAAAAGCGTCCTGATACAAATGAGGATTCTTATGAGAGACGTCGACCCAATTTCTCAATTTAATATCGTGGTCTGTCCCTGAGGTATCCCCACGAATTCAAATTAAAAGTTGATCAAAAACAATTACTTATAATTTATTACCAAATAAAAATGAACATGCATGGCGAAATGTGATCTTTTGAAGTTAGCACCTTAAAATCTCACA
>JBNMOP010000196.1:0-3077 GCA_051275005.1 Gammaproteobacteria bacterium
TGGTAGTCGATAGTCTTGAATTTCGGGAGAATTATTATTCACATGGTATCCCTGTTCAGTAGGTTAATGTTTACGCCTAAAGTTACTATGTAAAAGATTATATAAAATATGTTCCTGTTTGTTAGTTATTCCAGACATTAACTAAAGCGGTCATATGCTGATTTGCGTTGCTATAAGTAATAGTGTTTTGTAACGCATGGTTTTCCAAATAATTTAATTCGCTAGATTCACTATCCGCCGCTAGAGAATAATGGTGATGAGGGTTAGCTATCATATAATCGTAAGTGGAATAAATACACTACTATAGTAGTGTTGCGTTTACACCAGGTCAATTGACGTGTTATGGCTTAGGAGTCGGCTTGGTAGTAGTTCGAATTCCTAGCTCACGTAATTGTTTGTCCGATGCTTGTGACGGGGCAGATGTTAGTAAACAACTTGCAGTTTGAGTTTTTGGAAATGCGATAACATCGCGGATAGATTTGGAGTCAGTCATCAGCATTACAATACGATCCAAACCAAATGCCATGCCGCCATGAGGTGGACATCCGTAATTTAGTGCATCGATAAGAAAACCAAACTTTTCCTCCGCTTCTTCTTTCTCTATACCAAGCGTCTGCAGTACTGCCCTTTGCATTTCGGGTTGGTGTATACGAATTGACCCGCCTCCAATTTCGCTTCCATTTAATACAAGGTCGTATGCCCGTGACATACAATTACCTGGATCGGATTTTAGAGCATCGATGTCATCAACTTGTGGCGCTGTAAAAGGGTGGTGTAAAGAGTCCCAACGATTTTCCTGTTCATTAAAGCCGAACATCGGGAAATCAGTAATCCACACTGGGCACCATGTCCCTTGGTACAAGTTAAGATCATCAGCTAGCTTATCTCTTAGTGCGCCGAGGGAATCATTAACAATTTTCTTAGTATCCGCCCCAAAAAATATTAGATCGCCAGTCTTGGCATCAGTGCGATCAAGTATCTCTTTTACGACATTATCTGGTAAAAATTTAAGTATAGGTGATTGCAGCCCCTCATTGCCTAGAGATGCGTCATTAACCTTAATATAAGCTAACCCCCTCGCGCCGTAACGACTGACATAAGATGTATAGTCATCGATCTGCTTGCGTGTTAGATCGTTTCCCTTCGGTAATAGCAATGCGGCTACTCGACCATTGATCTTTTGAGCTGGTTCGGAAAAAACTTTAAATTCTACGTTTGTCATCAGGTCACTGATATCTACAAGTTTTAGAGGATTACGTAGATCGGGTCGGTCAGTTCCATATAATTCAGTGGCATCTTCATAACTCATTCTGGAAAATGGGTTGGGAAGATCAATATCCAGTATTTCTTTAAATAAATTCCTGACCATCTTTTCCATCATCTCAGTAATTTCATTTTCATCCATAAAAGATGTTTCAATATCGAGCTGGGTAAATTCAGGTTGACGGTCTGCCCTCAGATCCTCGTCTCTAAAACATCTAACGATCTGATAGTAACGATCCATGCCAGACATCATCAGAAGTTGCTTAAATAATTGTGGTGACTGTGGCAACGCAAAAAAATCCCCTGGATGGGTACGGCTGGGAACGAGATAATCCCTCGCACCTTCCGGCGTTGCACGGGTAAGCATAGGCGTTTCGATCTCGAGGAAGCCTTGAATATCAAGGTGGTTCCTCAGTGATTTGGCTATTTTGCTTCGTAAACGAAGATTGTGCTGCATCACTGGTCGTCGTAAGTCTACATAGCGATATTTCAGACGAATATCATCATGCACATATTCATCATCGAGTTGAAAGGGCGGGGTTAAGGCGCTGTTTAGAATTTCTATTGTGTGACCCAGGACCTCTACTTCACCAGTAGGCATATCGGCATTAACAGTACCGTCAGGACGGTTTCTGACACGCCCAGTAATTCTAATGACATATTCATTACGGACAGAATCGGCAATAGTAAAAGGATCAGGTCGGTCAGGATCAAACACGATTTGGGCTATCCCTTCACGGTCCCGAATGTCAATGAAGATTACACCACCATGGTCCCGGCGACGATGAACCCAACCACATAACTCAATCTCCTGGTCAACATGGTTGGTATTAATTTGTCCACAGTAACTACTACGCATAATTGATATCTTTCGCCAAAAAAGACGGCATATTACGAGTCATGGGGTGATTGCGCAACATTCTTGTCCTGCAGCTCTTTAATCGTATGATCTGGAATCACAACACCGATAGACATAATTAGCTTGAAGGCCTCTTCTGCTGATATATTTAACTCAATTATCTTGTCTTTTGAGATTAGGATAAGAAAGCCTGAGGTGGGATTTGGTGTTGTCGAAATAAATACGGAAACCATGTCATTATTAATAGATGTTGATTCAATATGGATTTCATCATTAGTCAGAAAACCTACGCTCCAGACTCCATTTTTCGGAAATTCTACCAATACTACCTTTCTAAACGATTTATTTCCTGAGGCTAGTACAGTAGTGGCGATTTGTTTAAAGGCATTATAGATATTTCGCACCAGCGGTATACGACCAAGTATATTCTCCCAAATATCCACCATAGATCGACCGATTAGATTAGCTGCCAGGGCACCGGTAAGCACTAGAACCGCCAATGCCAGCACTAATCCTATGCCCGGAATGTCAAATCCCCATAGGTTTTGAGGGTGTAGATTTTCTGGCAGTAAAAGAATGGTCATGTCCATCAAATCGATGACTAGTTTAACGATAAATACCGTTGCTGCCAGCGGTATCCACACCAGTAAACCTGCTATAAGGTATTTTCTTATTGTTGACATTACCCTAGAGCATGACGGAATTACATGGTTATTCCTAGTCCGAGCTGGTTTTAGTCGATTTTGTAGGCTTGGTATCCGAAGTGGAATCTTTTTTATTTGTGTTGGTAGGTGAGGTTTTGCTCTCCTTGGACTCTGATGTCTGACTTGTAGATGCCCCATCACTTTTGCCTGTAGTTTCAGCTTTTTTATTGGTTTCATCAGGCTTTTGTGAAGGTTTTTTGTCCTTAAAGTCGGTGGCGTACCAACCCGTTCCCTTAAGCCTGAATGATGCA
>JBNMOP010000197.1:0-3053 GCA_051275005.1 Gammaproteobacteria bacterium
GTCGCGTTCAACACCTCTTGGTGCTGTAATTCTTATATCAGATGGTGCAGATAATTCCGGGGCACTTACCCAGGAGCAATTGGCGGAGTTAGCGGCATATAATGTACCAATTCATACCGTCGCAGTGGGTCGGCAACGTATTGAAGAAGATCTTGAATTACAGGATGTTACATTACCCACACAGGCTTTGCCGGGAACTATTATGTCTGCCCGTGTAGCCATCCGGCATGATAAGGCCGGTCTAGCCAGATTAAAGATTTATGATGGTGACAAGATAGTAATGTCTAGTGAAATTGAGCTACAGGCTGATACTGATATTTCAACTGCCTGGTTAGATATACCGGTTTCAGATACGGGCTACAGACACCTTAAGTTTGCCCTTGAACCCTGGCCAGGTGAACAAGTGTTGGATAATAATGATCAATCAAGAGTAGTCGAGGTAAAAGAAAATCGTTACCGGGTGCTATATATTGAGGGTGAGCCACGTTGGGAGTACAAATTTATTCGCCGAGCACTGGACAAAGATCCTAGTGTCGATCTAGTAAGTTTACTGCGGGTTAGTCAAAATAAATTCTATCGACAGGGGATAAATAGTGCCGACGAACTGGAACAAGGACTTCCAGAATCAAAGGTTGAGTTGTTTAAATATGACGCAATGATCATTGGTAGTATTGAGGCGGCAAGTTTTAATCCCGAACAACAAAAGATGATCCATGATTTTGTCAGTGAGCGTGGTGGTAGTTTACTAATGTTGGCAGGGCCGAATGGATTAGGTTCAGGAGGTTGGGGAAACTCATTATTGCAAGAGGCCTTGCCTGCAAAATTAGGTATAGAGGATTCAGAATTTATCAGGGAGAAAGTGAAAGTTGAGTTAACTACTGCAGGACTGCATTCTGCTATGTTGAAATTGGATCAGGAAGTTAATAAAAACAGATTGTTGTGGAATGAGTTACCAGAGTTAGCTGATTACCAACATATGGGTCCGTTAAAGCTTGCTACGAGTGTGCTATTAAATATCAATTTGAACGGAGAAAAAGAACCTTTGTTAGTTAGCCAACCCTATGGGCGTGGTGCAAGTTATATACTTGCAACCGGCGGGACTTGGCGATGGCAGATGAGCTTGCCGCTGGAGGATCAACGACACGAAACTTTCTGGCGTCAGTTAATGCGAGAATTGGTCATTAACTCCCCCGGGCGATTTCATATCAGTAGTCAGGTTGTAGCAGATAGAATCAAGATCAATACAGAACTCCGAGATGAAAATTATGAGCCTGAACAGGAGCTGAAAATCACCGCAGTGGTGACGCCGGAGATTGGTGAAGCCATGACTATTGAGTTACAACCTTCAACTGAAATTCCCGGAGTCATGACGGGAGAATTTGTTGCTGAGCAATCTGGTCTTTATAATATTGAAACCATTACGCGACGTAACGATGAACCGATTGATGCTGCGCGTCTGGCTATCTACCACAATGCTGGCAAGGCTGAATATTTTTCCCTGAGAACTAACCGAACATTACTATCACAATTAGCTGATGCAACCGGTGGTCGAGACTGGAATATTGAAGACCTGGATGAGTTAGTTAACGCTGTGGAGTTCTCATCTGCCGGAATCACTGAACAAGAAATTAGACCCTTATGGGATGCACCAATTATCTTTCTCATATTATTGCTGCTTAAATCGCTGGAATGGATATTAAGGCGTCGATGGAGAACAATATAATGAAAGCCTTGTTGAGTACTTTACTGATATTTTATTTCCCCGTGTCAGCATTTGCCGCATTACATATAACAATTATCCAGGGTCTGGATGGCACCCCACATTATCATCAACAATTTAGTGATCAAACCGAGACGCTCAAATCCGTAACCGAAACAATAGCGGACAAAAATAGCATTCGGTTTTTTTTCGGAGAAGATGCCACACGTGACAATATCTTGTCACACTTCCAAAATTTGAAAAACTCAATAACAGCACAGGATCGTGTTGCGGTTTTCATGGTTGGGCACGGTAGCTTTGATGGGTATGAGTATAAATTTAATATTCCAGGTCCTGATTTAACAGATGCAGATATAGCCGAATTTATGGATGCACTGCCTGCTGAGATTCAGCTACTGGTCAATACCAGCAGTGCCAGCGGTGTCTTGAATAATAGTTTGAAAAATGATTCTCGTGTGCTGATTACCGCAACACGAAATGGAAATGAACGTCTTGCAACGCGATTCGGCGAGTATTTTTTTAATGCCTTTGATAATCTCTCTGCAGATATAAATAAAAATAATGCAATTACTGCACAGGAGGCATTTGATTACGCTGAACGGGAAGTTACGGATTATTTTGAATCTCAAGGCCAACTAGCAACAGAACATGCGGAGATTTCGGGGGCTCATGCCAGCCAGTTTGTTTTGGCCCGCATTGGACTTAGCGAATCCAGCGGTGATGACCCTGAACTTACCAGACTGATTAGCGAACGTGGTGCGATAGATGTAAAAATTGAAGAACTACAGTTAAATAAATCAAATCTGCAATCTGAGGAGTTCTTGAATCAGTTGCAGAGTTTGATGATTGATCTCTCCTTAGTGCAGGAGAAAATTGATGAAGTAACCGGTGGAGACGAGTTATGAAACTTACGGCCACTGTGGCGCTGGGTTCTCCTCTTACCCTATTTATTGTACTTGCCATCAGTTTTACTAATTTAAATGCAAGACCTCTCCACTATGGTTCAATTGATAATGAGGATCTTAATCTGTGTGATGCACTGCAGTGGAAGGGTAAACGCCAAGATGCACAGGTATGTTATCGGCAGCTATTTCAAGCCTCTAGTGATCCGTTGATCCATGCGGAAGCCAGTTGGGCATTAGGCGATATCAAGACTGCAAATTCCTTGTTTCAGGCAGCAGTCAAAACCTCGCCAGAGGATGCAAGTATCCGTATTAGATGGGCGGATTTATTTATGCAAACCTATCAGTATCAGGATGCACTGGCATTATTCCAGGAGGCGTTAGCGTTAGCCCCAGAAAATGCCTACGCCAGGATTGGTGCAGCAAGGGCA
>JBNMOP010000198.1:0-3053 GCA_051275005.1 Gammaproteobacteria bacterium
GTATATATTCAGGTGTGAGTTGAATGTGATGACAGGCCGCAGTTAAGCGTAAGCAGCCATCCATATCTATATATTGAACTGGTACTATCTGCCAAATAAATACCTATTGACTAGCGTTTCATACTGAAATCAGACTCTACATTGACTGACTTTATTGATGTGATTGGCACTAATATTGTGTGCATGGTTATGAGATTCAAGAAATTTTGCTTCAAGAACATAAGCCAGTGATTCCAGTTCATTTTTGCATTTAGCGTCTTGATCCACGCCGGTCTGATACTGTAGATAATGAACCAATTCGTGTAACAATATGCCCTTCCCATCGTCTGTTTCCAGATCAATTGAATCAAGAAGATATACGGCACCATCATTAAAATTATATAAACCAAATATTTGCAGGTTTTCCGGGTTAACTGCTGCCGGTAACTCGCCTCCAAATGCAACTTTGGCTATCTCTGTAGCGGAGACCTTTTTGATTTCTGGAATACTGTCAATATCATAATTAAACGATGAATGACCGTTTATCCAGCCGAGAAGGTTAGCTGCAAGTTCTCCGTCTGTATTTAAAGAATCCAGATCGAAGTCAAAGCCTGCATCAACTTGTGTGTGCTCAACATCACTGGAAAAGTCAAATCCTTGATCCAGACTATCATGTGATTTTGCCTGTACACCCTGAGACATAAGACCAGCGGTGAGTAACATCACTGATACGACATTTGCCCGACGTCGGTTTTTTACACGTTTTACACCATCGAGAAAATCAGTCCGCTGATCTTCTTTTAATTGATAACCCTGTGCATTGGCAAATTCGACAATCTGTTGATACGAAGCGGGATCTTTCTTTTCTAAATCATTTTCATGAACGAGTGTATGTTGCCCGTTGATGATACAAGGATGTACCATGGCAGATTGTTTCTTCTTGGACGTCATTGAGCGCACGATCCTTTCAATCCAACTGCCCTGATTCATTTGTTGTTCTTTAATGCGGTTCAGATCATCTGTTATGCCAGTAGACTCATTCATAGGATGCCCCAATATTTGTCATTTGGTTTATAACCAGTCTAGATACTAAAATAATAAAATTAAAGTTAAATTAGGTTCATAATCAAACATTAATTAATATAAATATCAAAGTATCATAATATTTAACTGATTTTGTACAATAAACTGTGTCTATATATTGAATTTACTTATTCGATATATCCATCGGTCAGTTAGTGTGAGCCTATACAATATCCTAATTATTTTTATCAATTACTCATTTTTGTGTCGGTTTAGAGCATATAATAAATTATGATTCTTGGATAATTTACGATGAAAAGGGGATATCTATGACTAGTGGTTATGTAAGCCATATCAGTAAGCATAGTGCTGTTGAAAAAAGCATAAATAAACTGATTGAATCAATGCCCGACCCGTTGGTTATCATTAATCAATCTGGTGAAATAGTCATGGCTAATCATCAATTAACAAATATATTTGGTTATCAAAAGAATGAACTGCTTGGCAAAAAAATAGAGGTATTACTGCCAGATAATATACGAAAAGGTCATGTCGCATTGAGAGATGATTATTTTGTAACGCCAACTATAAGAGTAATGGGAGAATCAAGTAATTTAGTTGCTCTGCGTAAAAATGGCGACATATTTCCAGTGGAGGTCTCACTTAGCCCTATCGAAGCTGATGGCGAGCAGCTAGTGGTCGCTGTTGCAAGAGATATTACTAAACGTAAAGAAGATGAAATAAAACTTGCGAAGGCAATCGAAATAGCCGAATCCAGCAATCAGGCCAAGAGCGATTTTCTGGCTAATATGAGTCATGAGATACGTACACCGATGAATGCGATTATTGGTATGTCACATCTTGCCCTACAAACAGATTTAGACACCAAGCAACGAAATTATATCGAAAAAGTACATCGTTCAGGTGAGAGCCTGTTAGGAATCATCAATGACATCCTTGATTTCTCCAAAATAGAAGCAGGCAAACTTCAATTGGAGGCTATAGATTTTCGTCTCGAAGATGTATTCGATAATTTGGAAAACCTTATTGGTCTTAAAGCGGAAGAACAAGGTTTAGAAATGATGTTTGACCTGCCAATCGATTTGCCGACAGCTTTAATTGGTGATTCACTCCGCCTTGGACAAATACTCATCAATCTAGGTAATAACGCAGTAAAGTTTACTGAGTCCGGTGGTGAAATTACTTTTTCAGCAGAAGTGAAAGAAGATGCGAATGAAGAAAATTGTAATTCAGTATTGCTGCAATTTTCAGTGCAAGACTCTGGCATAGGTTTAACACTTGAGCAGCAATCAAAACTATTCCAATCATTCTCACAAGCAGATAGCTCAACTAGCCGTAAATACGGCGGCACTGGATTGGGACTAACTATCAGTAAAAATCTATCAGAAATGATGGGCGGTGAAATATGGGTGGAGAGTGAGCTAGGTAAAGGCAGTAGTTTTCATTTTACTGCGCGGATGGGGAAACAATTGGGAGAATTTTCTAAGCGCCGTTCTTTATCTCATGAATTAGGCGCAATGCGTGTATTGGTCGTTGATGATAATGCTACTGCTCGTGAAATATTAAGTTCGATGCTAGCAAGTATTGGCATGCGAGTCGATCAGGCAGGCAGTGGGGAATCGGCGATTGCATTACTAGAAGATTACAGTGGGGATGACCCATATAAATTGGTACTAATGGATTGGAAAATGCCGAATATGGATGGTGTCGAGACAACGCGTGCGCTTCAGTCCAATAGCAATATTGATGAAATACCTACTGTTATTATGGTCACAGCCTATGGTCGTGAAGAGGCTGTTCATAATGCAAAAGGAGTCGACATTAAGGATTTTCTGACTAAACCGGTTACTCCTTCAACATTGCTTGATGCAATGCTGATGGCTATGGGTCATGAGGCGATAAACAATGGACGCAAAGTGATTCGATCAGAAAAGTCGCAAGAACATATCGATGCTTTGGCTGGGGCTAATATTCTGTTGGTGGAAGATAACGAGATCAATCAAGAACTGGCTATTGATCTAATGGTAACT